>JBPCUI010000084.1:0-3843 GCA_051011235.1 Flavobacteriaceae bacterium | reverse complement strand
GTAAAACCATACGAGAAAATGAAACTCCGATTGCTCAATGCAGGTCATTCTGTATTGGGTATTTTAGGCGCTATTCACGGGCATTCAACTATCAATTCCTGTATGGAGGACCAATTATTCGTCACCTACCTGAAGGCATTTATGGAGAAGGAAGCCACTCCGGTATTGGACGAGGTGAAAGGAATAGATTTAACAACATACAAGGGCAGTCTGGTGACGCGCTTTGCCAACCCCAATATTAAAGATAGCGTGAGTCGTATTTGTTCAGAAAGTTCGGCAAAGTTGCCAAAATTTTTAATTTCCACCCTTCAGGAGAATTTGGCCCGAGAAGGATGTATCAAATATGCAACATTAGTAATTGCAGCATGGTGTTACTATAGTGACAGGGGAATCGATAAAAATGGGCAACCCATTGAAATTATTGATGCCATGAGCAGAGAACTGCATCAATCGGCTCAACGTACGGAAACCGATAGTCTGTCATTTATTCGCATGGAGTACATTTTTGGTAATCTTCTGAAAAATGAACGATTTACAGAACTATATTCTGACATGGTCCAGAAAATTTATAAAGATCCCAATATCAAAAAGCATATGCAATTATTACTTTAAGAGTTAAATTCCGGTGTAATTAAAAAATACCTCCGCTTTGGCAATTGAGAAGAACACACAAAACGGTACGCGCTAAGACAAAAGGGAAATACTTATTTCCATTTTACATAGCCTAATCTTTGATTTCAATAATTACTGATAAGACAAACCATGCCCAAAAGGATACAGCGGATCTTTGGAATCATAAGGCACATCTTCTTTCTGGTTTTCAACCGCTTCCCGGGAAGATGGAAGTTCAAAAGGTAATTTACCTGTCGGATTAATTTTGCCAAAAAGCACATCCATCAATACCTCATCACTAGTACCGAATTCCCCAAACAAAGCTGAGGAAGCTTTGTCAATTTCTGTCAAAATTGCCGCTCGTTCTAAGTTGGCGACCACAACGGATGGTTTTTGGTTTATCAGACCCAGTATTTCTTCTTTCTCTTCGTCAGAATAGTATAACCTTCCCTGCCTGAAGAAATTTTCAAGAAAATAATCCGAACGTGGCTCAAACGGTGTTTGTATTCTTTTCAGGATAACATCGGCATCTTGAGGATTATCTACTAAAACGCCTCTTGTATTAATCACTTCAGGGGTGAGCAACCCTTCCGCATAGATCTTAGTGCCTTTTTTAAAGGGTAGCAGTCCGTCATTTTTTAAAAGCACCATCGCCTTGGCCTGTGCAATTTTTCCCTTTTGACGAAAAGCCATTTTACCGGCAACCCGCAGCGCTTCATTTTCATCGACATAAGGGTCGTCAAAAAGTCCTAATCGAAATTTATCGAGCATAATCAGTTTAACCGATTGGTCGATACGCTCTTCAGAAATAGCACCGTCATTCACCAATTCTACAATTAGCCCCGGTATGTTTTCACCACCAAACTGGTCACAGCCCGCATCAATTGCTTTTTGTACCCGTTCTTTTTCAGATAGATGTTCAACACCCCAGGCCCGACCTTCGCCCATTCTGGTTTTAGATATAATATTCCAATCTGTGCACACTACTCCTTTAAAATTTAAAGAATCGCGAAGTAGCCCTTGAATAATGTCCTTGTTGAAAGCAAAGGCAACATCTTCGCTGGTTTGTCCTATCGGAATTCCGTAATAGGGCATAATCTGAGCGGTCTTAGCCGGGAAAGCACCCTCGGTAAAGGGAATAACATGGTAGTCGAAATTATTACCAGGATACACCTGGTTCTTACCATATGGAAAGTGAGCATCCTCCCCGTCTTCTTGAGGACCTCCTCCGGAAAAGTGTTTCGTCATACAAGCGACTCCGTTTTGGTCCAGCGAATCTCCCTGAAATCCTAAAACATAGGCTTTTGTCATAATTGCCGAAAGATATGCGTCTTCTCCAAAAGTGCCATTGGCCCTCCCCCATCTCGGTTCTGTGGCCAAATCTGCCATTGGATGTAAAGCCAGGCGTATGCCGACTGCAGTGTACTCCTGTCGCGCGATATCGGCAAATTCACGAACCAAAATTGTATCTCTTGTTGCTGCCAAACCCAAAAAACTGGGCCATTGTGAAAATGCAGGAGTGAACAATCCTGCTCCCGGGTTATTCTCAGTTCCGTGACGAGGATCTGAAGCGATGGTTATAGGAATACCCATACGAGTACGCTCGGCCATCTTTTGAATCGTATTAATATACTTTGCGGTGACATCGGCATCTAAAGAAGCCAGAATATTAAAACTATTTAGTTTCTTTCTCGCTATCAACTCAGAATTAGAAGGAAGCATAAAAGACATCAATAAATTCTTCGGGTCTGTGGAGATTACAGGCTTTTCCATGGGTTCACCATCTGGTGTAGTGCCGATCATACTAACAAACATCGACCCGGCTTTTTCCTCCAATGTCATCTGAGAGACAAGATCATCTGCCCGGTCTTCAAACGATGCGTTTATGTTCTCATAAACATCTAATTTTCCATTTTTGTTTAAATCCCTAAAAGCAGTCCCATTTTGAGTAATTGTAGGAGCCTCCTCCCCCAGCAGGTCAAAGTTTCTACTTGAAGCTATTGACTTTTTGGCATAAACAACTGCGAAAACAATAAGCAGGATTCCCAAGATTGATATTAAACCGTACTTCAAAAATTTTAGAATTTTTTTCATTTCTTATAATCTATTTAGAGCAACATCTCTGGCTGTGATACCATATTAACTGGACACAATAGTAAGAAAAAAATATATTGTGTCAAAATTATACAATAATAATTATATTTGGGCATGACCAAAATATCTCAGGGGCTTATATCGCAGTTTGAAGAACAACTCCTCAATAGTCTGCCGGGCAATTCCATTGACTGTGTAATTTTTGGATATCGAAACCATGAACTTCACATTCTTTTACTCAAATGGAAACACGAAAAAATATGGTCCTTACCTGGGGGCTTCATTCATAGGGATGAGGATATGGATGAAGCCGCCCATCGCATATTATCAGAGCGTACCAGCCTCGACTCTATTTTTCTAAGCCAATTTCATACGTTTGGAAATAAGAACCGTTCTAAGATCAATACTGAAATTGAAACAGAACAAAAGAAACGGTTCGTCAAAGAATTATATGGAGATAATTTAATCATCATCGAATGGTTAGCAAAAAGATTTATCTCAACAGGTTACTTTGCCCTGGTTGATATTGAAAAAACGAATCCCAAGCCAGATATGCTTAGCGAAAAGTGCGAATGGGTATCGATTAACGAAATGCCTGCACTTATTTTGGACCATAACGAAATTGTGCAAAAAGCAATTGAACAACTGCGCATTCAATTAAACTACCTGCCAGTTGGTCTTTCTTTACTGCCCAAAAAATTCACAATGCCCGATCTTCAAAAGTTATATGAAGCTATTCTACAGAAATCACTTGAGCGAAGTAATTTTCAGCGAAAAATCCTCAAACTTGGTTTTCTCAATCGTCATGAGAAGCAAATGAGTGGCGGTGCGCACAAAGCTCCATTTTTGTATTCATTTGACCAATTGAAATACAACGAGTTATTAAAAAACGGAATTAGTTTCTTATAGAAATAGTAAGATCGAATCCCGATAGTTAACGGATCCAAAAATTGAAACAATGAAGAGATTATTAAAAGTTCTGGGAATAATTATTCTAGTCCTGGTTGCAGCTGCGGCTATTGCCTGGTTCGGGTTTTTGAAACCAGAGCCTCCTCCAATTTCTGAGGAAGACAGGGCGCAAATTGCAATGATGCCATTACCTTCAGAATTGGAACTTGGTAGTGGTTCTCACATTAT
>JBPCUI010000083.1:0-4838 GCA_051011235.1 Flavobacteriaceae bacterium | reverse complement strand
AACTCAAACGGGCAAATAAATGCCGCCCATTAGTTCCAAATTGAACGGATCGTCTCGAATATAAGAACCGGCCACTTGATTGAAATGCCGGGTCATTTAAATCTGGATATACATCGAATAAATTATTTGCGCCGAGGACGAGCAACAGGTTATTGGTAAAATTATAACCCACTGTTAGATCCGTAATCACTTTTCCACCAAAGGTAGTATCCACCGTTGGATCTACGTTATTGGTGGCTTCCTCAACCTTCCCAAAATAGCTGTTTCGCATAAAGAAATTCCATTTTTCATGTACCCTTACATTATTTGAAAGCGTACCCTTTGTTGTTGGAACGGCAGATTCCAGGTAGATTCTACTGGTGGGGTCAAAATAGGTGTCCGTGAGGCCTGCATTGGCTATGGCCTCAGGCACCTTAACATTCTCAACTGTTGTTTCAGAGAAAGTAAAGGCCAAGGTATTTGTTATGCGAACACTGGATGAAATATTTGCATTCTGGTCGATCACGATATCGATTCCTTTAGTCTTAGTATCCACAGAATTTGCGAAGAACGCCGCTCTACTTGCATTTGCTTGTGCAAATAAGTTTGCCAGTTCTGGGTTTCCATTGTCATCGAATTGCCCGGTCAATATTACTCTGTCATCTATATTTACCAGGTATCCATCTAGCGTGATTCTCATATTTGCTGCAGGAATATTCGAGGTAAACCCGGCGGTAAAGCCAGCTGAGGTCTCCTCTTTAAGAGGTTCAATACCCAAAATTCTAGCTACCCGTGAAGTATTCGGGAAAATCCCAACCTCATTGGGTACACCATCAACAAAAATGGTGGAAGTAGAATTAAAGTGAATCTGGTGTAGTGATGGTGCACGGAATCCTGTTTGAATACCGCCGCGGATATTAAAGTTGTCAGATGCTTTAATCCTCGTGGCTACTTTGAAATTAAGCGTACCGCCAAAATCAGAATAATTCTCGTATCGAAGTGCGCCACTTAGTAAAAAATTCTCGGAGAAATCCGCTTCAATATCGAAATACCCTGCAATAGAATTTCTAAAAGCGTCCACTTCGTTTTCTGGTTTAAATCCTGGAAATACCTGGATCCCTCCTGGGCGTGTATCGCCAAAGAAATCTGTGGGGACTACAGAAGTGGAATCGGTAGGTACATGCACAATTCCTTGCTCATTATACTGTGCATAAGACGCTTCTTCACCTGCAACAATGGCATAATTTTCTACACGATATTCTGCACCGAAGGCAATATTTAATCCATTCATGATGTCATCATAGTACCTGCTCATGTCAAAGTTTGTCGAATTCTCTGTATAATTAAAGCCCCCGGAATCTGCCTCGAAAGGAGTTGAATTTGCCAGGGAAGCGTTATTTGAGTTGCTGATTCTGTAAAGAAATGAATTCCTGCCGTAGGTATTGCTGAAATCAACGTTCCAATCTGTACCCACAACGCCCCGTATTCCAAAGGATATCGATTGATCCGCTATATTGGAATTAATTTCCGGGAGGAATCCGTTTATATAGGCAGGTGTATATGCCCTGGACTGATAAGGCAGCCGATAAAACCCGGATGCAAATCCATTCTTATACCCCAAACCGCCAAAAGCGTACAATTCCAGAGATTCACCCAGGGGAATGCCCATATTCATAAAAAATTGTGCGCCGCGCAGTTCTGACTGACCAACGCGCATGTTATAATCGCTTCGCACCTGATTACGAGCGGTTAATTCAGCTTCCGTAACATCAGCGCCTAATATGGTCTGAAGTTCCTCCCTGGTTTCACTACCGGTCAGGGGAATACCTGCGGCACCTGCATAAGTGAAAATATCCGTAAGGTCATCATCCAATAACAAGGATATATCATAGCCATCATCATTGGCAACTCTTTCAATGGAATTATAGGCATTGAAGACCTGTCCTTCCCATTCCTGCATCCTGTTGGTAAGACCTCTGAAGTTAAAATTACCGGTGAAATTAATATAACCGTTGTCTTGTCCGATAGGAAGGCCGTAATTCAATCCGAGATTGATCTTTTCTCCGTCAACATCTTTGGCCGGGCCGGCTTCACTTGTAAAATTGGCTCCAGCTTGCACATCAACAACTAATTGGTTCGTGCTTCTTCTCAATACGATATTTATTACACCCGCAATGGCATCAGAACCATATTGTGCTGCTGCCCCATCTCTGAGGATTTCAATTCTTTGAATAGAATTGGTAGGAATTGCAGTCATATCGGTACCAACTGAACCTCGACCAAATGTACCATTGACATTGACCAATGCTGTCTTATGCCTTCGCTTACCATTGATCAGTACCAATACCTGATCCGGGCCCAAACCGCGTAAAGACGCTGGTGCAATATGGTCTGTACCATCGGATATGGATTGGGGATTGGACACAAATGAAGGTGCCGCGTAATTTAATATCTCGGTAACCGTAATTTGTGGGGAAGATTTTACAATTTCTGTAATATCCAAAACATCCACGGGGACAGGAGTATCCGTGGCTACCCGATTGAGGTTTCTCGAACCAATAACAACTACGTTGTCAAGGGCTAGTCCGGCCGTCAAACTTACATCTACAACACTAGATGAGACTACTACCTCTTGTGTCTGGAATCCTGTATAGGAAATCACCAAAGTATCGCCCTGGGAGGCATCAATAGTATAATTTCCGTCGAAATCAGTGACGGCCCCTGTAGTTGTTCCCTGTATCAATACAGTCGCCCCAATTAAAGGTTCACCATTCTCATCTGTTACAGTACCAGTTACCTGGCCATTCGCCATGTATAATGAACCGAATAAAAGAAATAATAATAAAGAGTAATGTAGTTTCATAGTGGTCGGTTTTTGAGTTAATATTCTTATAAGATAAGTAAAATTAACTGTAATAGATTGCTTGTTAAACAGATACTATTGCCTTGCGCGCAATTATTCTATCAAAATCTGTGAATTATTTGTTTGGTCTATTGTTGTATTTTTGGCTTAAAACCAACGAGATGCAGCAGATTATTGACCGCTTTATAAGTTATGCCACCATAGATACCCAAAGTGACCCCCATTCGGAAACAACTCCAAGTACGGAGAAACAATGGATACTGGCAAAAAAGTTAGTAAAAGAGCTGGAAGATATCGGTATGCATGAAGTGACCATTGACGAAAACGGATATGTGATGGCAACGCTTCCAGAAAATCTGACGGACACAATACCTGTAATCGGGTTTATTGCCCATTACGATACCTCTCCGGATTTTACAGCCGAGAATGTAAAGCCGCGAATTGTAGAAAATTATGACGGAGGCGATATCGTTCTTAACGAGTCGCAAAGCATCGTTCTTTCTCCCAGTTATTTTGAAGATCTTGAGTTATACCAGGGCCAGACTTTGATAGTCACGGATGGCACCACCCTGTTAGGAGCAGATGACAAAGCCGGTATTACAGAAATAATGACGGCAATGGCTTACCTGATAGATCATCCCGAGATCAAACACGGAAAAATCCGCGTGGGATTTACGCCGGACGAAGAAATTGGCAGGGGAGCCCATAAGTTCGATGTGGATAAATTTGGTGCTGAATGGGCCTATACCATGGATGGAAGCCAGGTCGGTGAACTTGAATTTGAAAATTTCAACGCTGCACATGCTGTGCTTCGAACTAAGGGGAAAAGTGTTCATCCCGGATATGCAAAAGGAAAGTTGATCAACGCCATTGGCATTCTCAATGAGTTTTCTGCCCAAATACCCAAAAAGGAGGTGCCTGAAAACACCTCCGGGAGAGAGGGTTTTTATCATATTTATAAATCAAAAGGTGAAATTGAACAGGCCGAATTAGAGATGATTATTCGCGATCATGATCGCGATGCATTTGAAGACAGAAAGCAGTTTTTACGGGATCTTACTGTACGGCTTAACAATAAGTACCCGGACTGTCTTGAATTAGTACTAAAAGATCAGTACTACAACATGAGGGAAAAAGTTGAACCGGTATACCATGTAGTTGAGATTGCCAAAGAGGCCATGGAATCATTGAATATTACTCCAATAATAAAACCTATCAGAGGTGGTACTGATGGATCGCAGTTGAGTTTTATGGGGTTGCCCTGTCCTAATATTTTTGCAGGCGGGCACAATTTTCACGGTAAATATGAATATGTAGCTGCAGAGAGTATGAAAAAGGCCGTTGAAGTTATCATCAAAATTTGCGAACTTACTGCATCTTACAAAGCGCGAAATTAAATCATGGGAAAAGCCGACGCCTATTTTGAAAAAGATGGGCCCTTCAAAGAAGAAATAAGAATTCTCAGAGAGCTGGCAATGGGCACAGAGTTAGTAGAGACTTTAAAGTGGGGTGCGCCGGTTTATACCATTCAGGATAAGAATGTAGTTGGAATTATGGCATTCAAGAATCATTACGGCCTTTGGTTCTTCAACGGGGTCTACCTAACCGACCCTGAAAATTTACTCGAGAATGCCCAGGAGGGAAAGACAAAAGCGATGCGCCATTGGAAATTTCGTGCAAACGACAAAATAGACAATAATCTTATTCTGGAATACCTGCATGAGGCCATCGAAAATCAAAAAAGAGGACTTGCACTGAAACCCGAGAGAAACAAAGAGACTACAGTCCCCGATTTACTTCTTAATGAATTAGAGGCCAACAAGGAACTCAGGCAAAGGTTTGAGGGTTTAACACCCTATAAGCAGCGGGAGTATTGCGAATACCTGGACACGGCAAAACAGGAAAAAACCAAATTATCCCGGCTCGAGAAGATTCTGCCTATGATTGAAAAGGGGATTGGATTTAATGACCAATACAGAAAATCTTAATGCCTTGA
>JBPCUI010000082.1:0-11968 GCA_051011235.1 Flavobacteriaceae bacterium | reverse complement strand
CAATCACCCGTTCTGCACGAATACGAGCCTGTTTAACATTGCAGGGCCTCCGGCGGCCATTACCGCCAATACGGATGTTTCGCCTATCACTTGTATAGGTAATGACGGAATTATTGAGATCATCGATGTGCTTGGTGGTTGGGGTGGTTATACTTACTACGTAGGTACAGTGCCTCCAACAGGACCTGGAGATTATGTCGCAGGGCCTCAGTTTGCTAATTTAGTTCCGGGAACGTATGAAGCCTGGATTATTGATGTCAACGGCTGCGAACAAATGATCCAGAACAATATCGTTCTGGCAGATCCGGCTCCGATAACCGCCAGCTTACAGATCAATCAGGAGAACTGTATCAATATACAGGGCGAGATCGAAGTAATCGGTGTGAGCGGTGGCCAGGGAATCAATTATACCTATCAACTGATAAGAGATGCTGCTCCATTTGGAGCTCCTCAGAATACAACTGTATTTAGTGGTCTTGGTGTAGGCACCTACGAAGTTCAGATAACCGATCAATGGTCCTGTACATTTACAACGCCTCCTGTATCTCTATATGAAGAGGTTATACTGGTGAGCAACGTAGTAAAACCTATTGATTGTTCCGTGTCTCCGGATGGTGAAATTACCATCACGGCCACAGGAGGGTCGGGTAACTTTGACTTTACCGTGACTTTCCCGGACCTTGTGACCACTGTATCAAATGCTACAGGAATTTTCACAGGCTTAAACCAGCCGGGTACTTATAGTTTTGTAGTGAGTGATCTCAATACAACGCCTAATTGTACATATTCGATAGATGCTGATCTGGACGCGCCAACACCGGTGACTTTTGATCCTCATACAATTGTAGATGTTTCCTGTAATGGTTTGAGTGACGGAAGTATTACCGTAAATCTTACACCCACAGCGGCAGGCGTTAATGACAATCCACCCTATGTATATAATCTTTACAGCGGAGCATTGCTTATCGCAGGCCCACAAGCCGATCCTACATTTACAGGACTGGCAGCAGGAACCTATGATGTAGAGGCAGTATCTAACCGGGCTTGCTCGCTCAGAGAAACTGTTGTGGTTAACGAGCCAGGCGTTCTTACTGCTACAGCTGTTGCAACGCCATTTGCTTGTAATCCTGACAATACGGTAAATACATCTACTATTACGGTAACTGTTCCTGTTGGTGCAGGTACGGCTCCATATTTATACAGCGTAGATAATGTGAACTTCCAGTCGTCCAATACTTTCGATATAGTTGACAACGGAGCCACGCAAAATATCACGGTTTATATAGCTGATGCGAACGGTTGTACAACCACTGATGCGGTTACTATTGAGCCGATCAACGTCTTTACAGCAGTTGTGACTCAGGATGTGGCCATCAGCTGTGTTGGCCCGGAAGAGGTGACTATTACTGTAACCGATGATGGAAATCCTGCTAACAACTACACCTTCGAATTATTGCCGATTGGAAATCCTAACGGTGTTCTTACGGCTACGCCTACCAATGTAACGGCCGAATTCGATCTGACGGCTCCCGGAACATATACTTTCAGGATTACCGATACCAATACTGGCTGCTATTTTGATACGGCGCCTTATACAATTGCGCCTTATGATCTTATCGATGTAGTGGCGGTGGCTACTGCCCCTGTTGTTTGTTTTGGTGATACCAATGGAGCTCTAGAGATCGATGTTACAGGGTACAACGGTCCGTATTCGTATGAGGTGTTCACCGATGCAGGTGTCTCTACCGGAATTACAGGTCTGGGAGATACGGCAACAAATCCGTTTACTATCAGTGGCCTTTCAGGTGGCAACTATTTTGTTAGAGTCACCGAAACCAACAACCCGTTATGTGTTGAAGACTCCAATATCATCACAATTATATCACCAGACATGCCGCTGGCCGCGGTGGTCAATCCAGTTGCCAATGTAACTTGTACGAATGATCAGGGTGAGATTCTTGTTGATCCCAGTGGTGGTTTCACACCATACGACATTGTGTTAACCAATACCACAACAACACAAGTCTATACAGCAAACGGAGTTACAAGCTTTATTTTTGGAGGTCTTTCCGCAGGAAACTTTACTGTGGATATTACCGACGCCAATGGTTGTGTGATCAATGATGTTGAGATATTAATCCAGCCAACACCAATTACCGCAGATATTACCGCGGTTCCGTTAAGTCTTCAATGTTATGGAGATCAAAATGCTTCGGTAACTGCGATCAATGTGATCGGCGGGGAAGGGATCTATCAATATCAGCTGAATTATTATGATGCCACCGGAACCATTATCGAGTTTACGAGTGGTCCTCAAGGAAGCCCTACATTTAGTGGAATAGGTGCCGGAATCTACAGTATTACGGTATCCGATGGTTGGAATTGTGACGTTGAAACTGTTCAGGTAACAATTTCTGAACCAACTGAAGTAGAAGCCTCGCTGATACAATTAACACAACTGACATGTACCAATCAGGCTCAGCTCGAATTAACAGCTACAGGTGGTACTGGCCCTTATGAATTCAGTACTGATGCAGTTGTTTATCAGCCAATGTCTGGTGGCAATACACATACCTTCACAGTTGCAGATGGTGTGTACCAGTACTATGTGAGAGATTCTTTCGGTTGTGTTGCTAATATTTCAAATCAAATTACGGTAGAGCCTATCATGCCCCTGACTATTAACCTTGATACAAGTGCGGCTATGATCAACTGTACTGGAGAAGCCACGGCTACAATAGACGCCCAGGCGACTGGTGGACTAGGAAATTATTCTTATGAGTTGTTTGGTGATGCTGCATTGACTAATCTGCTAACTGGCCCTCAAACCACAAGCGAATTCAGTAACCTCACGGCTGGTAGCTATTGGATCAGGGTAACCAGTGTGGACTGTATTGAAGTTACCAATGAGATTATTATTACCGAGCCGGTACCATTACAGGTAGACAGGCAGGAATTTACCAATGTTTCCTGTTCAGGGGAAGAGAACGGTAGTATTACCGTTGAAGTTTCAGGAGGAACTGGTACTATATATTATGCCATAACTCCAAATCTCAACCAATTCGATACAGAGAATGTATTTACAGATCTTGCGGCTGGAGTATATGATGTGATCGCGCAGGATGAGAATGGATGTTTTATGACCTTCCAGTTCACCATTACCGAACCAATGCCTCTGGATGTAAGTTATACTTCCACGCCTGAAGTGTGCATCGGTAGTGCAGATGGTACTATAGATTTAACAATAACCGGCGGCACAGCGCCTTACAGCACGTCATTGAATTCAACTAATCCCGCAGATTTTGTTCAGGACCAGGTTTCCTTTGCCAATCTTGCCGCGGGTACTTATGTGATATTCATAACTGATGCTTTGGATTGTGAAACCAATGTGATTGTTCAAATCGCTCCAGGTGTTAATCTCAACGCCATAGTTGAGCCTGTGTATATCTGCGATAGTGATCTTCCTGACAACTATATTAACGTTACGATGGAAGACGATACAGTACTTGGTTCCATAATGTACGCGCTCGACTCAACAGATCCGGCAGATCTTCAATTAGATCCGGATTTTACGAATATGAGCCCTGGTAGTCATTACCTGACCATTTCCCACGCAAATGGTTGTATGCTCACCATTGATTTTGAAATAGATACGTTTGATCCTTTAACGCTCGTTCTCGAACAGCGCAACATCAACGAGATCACGGCCATAGCAGGAGGTGGATTGCCGCCTTATACCTTCTATTTTAACGATGATAATAATGGGTCGGACAATACCTATTACATCACCGAAACAGGAAATTATACCGTTAGGGTAGTGGATGCCAATGATTGTGAAATGATGGCGGTGATATTCATGGAATTCATAGATATCGAGATTCCGAATTTCTTTACACCAGACGGTGATGGGCAAAATGACTATTGGATTCCTGAGAACATTGAGGGTTGGCCGGAAATACTAATAAAAATATATGATCGTTATGGTAGAGTAGTAGCTGAGGAAGCGGTTGTGCCTAATGGCTGGGATGGTACTTATCATGGTAATGAATTGCCAACCGGAGATTACTGGTACGTAGTTAAACTCAATGGAGAAATGGACGACAGAGAATTTATTGGTCATTTCACCTTGTATAGATAGAGAACTTAACCTATGACACTGATGCGTAATAAAATTTTGATATGCATATTGCTTTTCTGCGCGTATTCCTCGACAGCACAGGAGCTTACTTTGCCACAGCTCTCTCAGTATCTGGCAGATAATCCCTTTGTGATTTCACCAACATACGCGGGTATTGGCGACCATATCAAAATCAGATTGAACGGCCTGACTCAGTGGGTGGGCATCGAAGATGCACCAGACACTCAGTCTTTGGCCGCAGATGGAAGGATCGGAAACAAATCCGGGGTTGGGTTCCTGCTTTATAATGATAGCAATGGTGAAACAAAGCAAAGAGGGGCGAGGGTTTCCTTTGCACACCATCTTACTTTAGATAAGTACGATGATGAGTTTCTGTCTTTTGGTCTTTCATATAATTTCAACCAATTTAGAATTGATATTGAAAATTTCATAAATCCGGATCCCGGAGTCACAGACGACAGGTCCACTACCAATCACAATTTTGATGTTGGCGTATTATATCGTAAAGACAAGTTCTTTCTTAGCGCCAACGCTTCTAATTTGCTTGACAAGGATCTTACTAAATTCAACCCCGTGTCTGAGCCTAATGCGTTGAGGAATTATTATTTGTATACGGGATACCGATATACGAAAAATAAAAACAGCAAACTGGAAATAGAGCCGTCTGTCTTTTTTCAGTGGTTTGAAAGTGATGGCAGATCTGTAACCGACGTAAACGTCAAGTTCCGTTTTTATGACTTTGAGGATTACTATTATGCGGGGGTAACCTATCGATTCCTGAACGACCAGATTGGTGATCCGCTGTATATAGCTCCCATCATCGGTCTTAAGAAAAGTAATTTTTACTTCGGCTATTCGTATCAGATCATTCTTAATGAGATCTTAGGTTTTAGTACAGGTACACATGTAATCACCATTGGCGTAGACTTATTCCAGGGCCTCAGTAATTGCCGTTGTACTTACTAGTCCTTATTCTGCTTTGCGTATTTTTGCAAAAACTCAGAGGATTTGGACAAAATTGAAATCAGCGATATCCGTCTCTTTGCTTGTCACGGATGTCTGAAAGAGGAAAGTATTATCGGTAGTGATTACAGTGTGGATCTTTCTGTTTGGGGTGATCTCGGCAAAGCTGCGGATTCAGATAATCTGGTCGACACTATAGACTACGTTCATCTGCACAATATTGTAAAAGAAGAAATGGAGATTCCCTCTAAATTATTAGAACACGTGAGTTCCCGAATTATAGCGAGAACTTTCAAAGAAATAATAACCGTAGAAGAAGTCTGTATTTCTGTCGCAAAAATTAATCCGCCTATAGGTGGAGATGTAGCTTCGGTTAAGGTTGTACTCTGCAAAAAGAGGAATTAACTTTCTTTCTGAAAGCAGGAAAAAGTAATATCTTTGCCGTTCGAAAAGGCATCGTGGCCGAGTGGCTAGGCACAGCTCTGCAAAAGCTTGTACAGCGGTTCGAATCCGCTCGATGCCTCAAAATCAATCCCATCTTTTTGGTGGGATTTTTTTATTGGCTTGTACAACGGTTCTCCCGATAGTTATCGGGACGCTCGATGCCTCAAAATCAATCCCATCTTTTTGGTGGGATTTTTTTATTGGCTTGTACAACGGTTCTCCCGATACTATTAAGAAAGCCTTTATGAACCTGTGCTTTATTATTCCCGGATCAATTCAATTCCTTTTTCAATATTTAGTTTGTCTTTGGGGAGAAATCCTTTTGTGATCAATATTGCCCCACAGATTAACAACACAATCCCCAGTCCTTTGTTTACCCAGCGTATTCTCTCAATAGTAAGTTTCTTTCTTAATTGTTTAGCCAGCAGTATTTTAACTATATCGGTGATTAGGTATGCTGCCAGCATGGTGGAGAAGAATATAATGATACGCTGCGGGTTGTTATTAAGGCTGGGGCCTACAATAATGATAACCCCAAGCCAAAATACCAATACACCGATGTTGATGAAATTCAACAGGAAGCCCTTAATAAAAAGGCTCAAATACCCTCCTTTTCTCGGCTTAATGTCAGTTTTACTGCCCGCATATTCCTTGTTAAAAAAGATAGTGATGCCGTAAATTGAAAGTATAACCCCGCCAAAAACATAAAGCCCGGGTTGATTACTGAGGTTTTCGAGTAACTGGAAGCTACTAAAATATGCTATGGTAAGAAAAATGATATCGGCGAATATCACGCCAAGATCGAAAACCAATCCTGCTCTGAAACCTTTTGTTGCGCTGGTTTCCAGGAGCACAAAGAATACAGGGCCGATCATGAAGCTGAGCAAAAAGCCAAGAGGTATCGCTGCCTGTACATCATCTATCATTGGAACACATGCTATTTACATCCTCAAAATCTTACCGCCAAAAACTGTTTTTTCATCCATTTTTGCCGGGTCGCCATAAACCTGTACTTCTCCGCCCGCCTTTACATTTGCCTTTACATAATCTGTGGCGTATATCTGTGCCGTAGAGCCGGCGTTTACATTAACGGTAGTAAATTTGGTTTTGAAATCTTTTCCTTCATATATCCCGCCCGTATTTATTGCTACATCCTGGTTGTCTGAGGAACCTGTAGCGGTTATAACACCTCCGGTAACTGATTTTATCAGCATTTGCTCTACCACGGCGTCAATAATAATTTCGCCACCTTCCTGAGCCTTAACTTCAAGTACATCTTGCTGCAGTGTTTCTTCGGAACTGATCCTGGCGTCCTCATTCACATCGATTACAATCAACGGTTCTGAGTAGTACAAATCTACAAACGTCCGGTAACCACTGAATAATTTGGTCACTTCCATCCTCAGCTTTAGCGTTCCTTCATTGTTAACAACAGCGACTTTGTCTGTATTTGCACCGGTAATAATCACCTTGTTTTCAGAAGATTTAATCAGATTCACAGACAATCCGTCAAAAGCCTTAACTTCTGTGAAAGATCCTATTTCTATAGTTATCTTTTCATCCTGAGATCTGATGGCCTGGAATCCCAAAACCAGTATCAAATAAATTATCCACGGTTTCATTTTGGTTGTAAGTTTTAAGATAATTCGTACAATAAAATAATAAAAATATACCTCAACTTAATTTTTTTGACGATTTTCTCAGAAGTGTAAAATCCAGATGGCGTTTTATAAGGTCAGTTTTTTTTACCATTACAACAACCTCTTCTCCTAACTGATACATATTTTTCGATTTCTCTCCAACCAATGCATATAAACTTTCATCAAAGGTATAATAATCATCTTTCAAATCTCTAATACGAACCATACCTTCACATTTGTTTTCTATAATTTCAACATAAATTCCCCATTCAGTGACACCCGATATTACTCCCAAAAACTCTACATCCAGGTGATCTTGCATGTACTTAATTTGCATGTATTTAATAGAATCGCGTTCCGCGTTTGCCGCCAGAACCTCCATGTCGGAAGAATGTTTACTCGCCTCTTCGAATAATTCGGTATTAGCAGATTTGCCCCCATCTAAATACCGCTGGAGGAGCCGGTGTACCATGATGTCTGGATATCGTCTGATAGGTGATGTAAAATGTGTATAGTAGTCAAAAGACAAACCGTAATGTCCTATGTTTTCTGTGGTATAAATCGCCTTACTCATACTTCTAATAGCGAGCGTATCTACAAGATTCTGTTCTTTCTTTCCCTGTACGTCTTCTAATAGTTTATTTAACGATTCTGTTGTTGTTTTCTTATTTCTTAAATCCAAAGTATGCCCAAATCTTGATATTATACCGTTCAACGCCATTAGTTTGTCCTCATTAGGCTCGTCATGAATACGATAAATGAACGTTTTAGGTGTCTTGGAACGACCTATAAATCTGGCTACTTCCCTGTTAGCCAGTAACATAAACTCTTCAATTAGCTTATTTGCGTCTTTCGCTTCTTTAAAATAAACCCCAATAGGATTGTTTTCCCCGTTAAGTTTGAATTTAACCTCCACCTTATCAAAAGAGATTGCTCCTGAGGTCATTCTTCCCTCCCGCATACTCTTTGCGAGCTTATCCATTGTAATTATCGCATCCCTGGTATTTTCTGAAATACTGTAAGAATTGCCCCGTATAGAAATGTTGTCTGGGATCTCTTTCCCTCCTGTTTCTATAACATGCTGTGCTTCCTCGTATGCAAAACGTTCGTCAGAATTAATAACTGTACGCCCAAACCACTTATTAATTACCGAAGCCTGTTTATCTATTTCAAAGACCGCTGAAAATGTATATTTTTCTTCATTTGGCCTTAAAGAGCAGGCTTGGTTGGAAAGAATTTCCGGTAACATTGGAACCACACGATCTACCAGGTAAACCGAGGTCGCCCGCTCGTATGCCTCTTCTTCCAATACCGAATCAGGGTGTACATAATGAGAAACATCTGCAATATGTATGCCAATTTCGTAATTCCCGTTCTTTAAGATTTTAAATGAAAGAGCATCATCAAAATCCTTAGCATCTGCCGGATCAATTGTAAATGTCAGAATATCTCTGAAATCTCTTCTTTTTGAGATTTCCTCAGACTTAATGCCGGTATCCAGCTTGTTGGCAAATTCTTCAACTTCAAATGGAAATTCATAAGGAAGTCCGTATTCTGCAAGTATTGCGTGGATCTCTGTTTGATGTTCTCCCGGAACTCCTAATACACTAGTGATCTTTCCAAAAGGTGAGTCCGCATTAGCTGGCCATTCCACCATTTTTACCAGCACCTTTTCGCCATGTTTCGCATTACCAAGATTATTAAGAGGAATAAAAAAATCGGTGTACATTCTACTATCTGTAGGCCTGACAAAAGCGAATTTCTTATGTACTTCGGCAATGCCCACAAATGTGTCTTTCTTTCTCTTTAATATCCTCAGAACTTCTGCCTCCTGTTTCTTTGAATTCTTTCGAGGATAAACATATACTTCTACTTCATCTCCGTGAAATGCTCTATTAAGTTTGCCGAACGGAACTACGGCGTCTTTCTCCATACCCTCCACTATAACATAAGCGTATCCCCTTGGAAGAAGATCAATTCTTCCCCTGTGTATAGTTCTGGTATGTACAGCTTTATACTTACCCCTGCCTGCTTCTTCTATCCTTTGCTTTTCTTTTAACTGTCCAAGACGAGCGATTAGTAAGTTTCTACCTTCGGTATCAGTTATTTTAAGTTTTGCAGCAATTTGCCTGTAATTAAAACTTTTTTGGGGATTGGATTCGAGAACTGAAAATATTCCTTTGGTAATTTCATTTTTACGATGACTTTTTGCTCTCTTCTTTCGCTTGGCCATTAAAAGGTATTTTGAACCGGAAAATTACAAATTATAAAACTTAGACAACCTTCAATATATCGCTTATCGGAATGTCGTTATTAACAATTACTATAACTATTATATTTATTTATTTTTAATATTATTTAAAGTTGGTTATTATGATACTCTGTTAATAGCAACAATAAAATTATAGACAAAAACTTGCTTTGAACACAAAGAAATTGTTATCCACAAACTATCTTTTAATTACAAGTTCAATATCAGTTAGTTGAATAAATTATGAACCGTTATTAATATCTCATTTAAGCAACTTTTTTTAATAAAAAATGAGCGTAACAGCTGTTAATAATCGGTGAATAGGATTTGATATGTTTTAACGAACTAATGATAAGTAAAGTTTCATTTGTAAAATGGGTTTAGTAATCAAAAAAAACGTGGAAAAAGAAAAATTTAGTCGTGAGAAATTGTCACCAATCTATAAACAAATGATCTATTCTACAGAAGTTTCATTTTCAATAGGTTGACTAATTAATAGGATATGTGATGTTAATAAGTATTACACGATTAATTAGGGGATGGATTTGTAACTTTGTGAGATCAGTAAATCAACAAGAATCATGAAAATTGCTATTGGAAACGACCACGCAGGAACTGAATACAAACTCGCTATAGTAGGCCTCTTAAAATCTATGAGCCACGAGATATCCAACTATGGAACAGATGGAACGGACAGCGTAGATTACCCGGATTTTATTCACCCCGTAGCTGAAGATGTAGACAAGGGAGTTGTTTCTATTGGAATTATTGTTTGTGGCAGTGGAAATGGCGCCAGCATGACGGCGAACAAACATCAGGGGGTACGTGCCGCTTTGTGTTGGAATAAAGAAATTACTGCATTGGCCAGAGAACACAATGATGCCAACATATTGAGCCTGCCCGCTCGTTTTATATCTCTGGCTCAAGCGTTGGAAATGGTTAAAACTTTTTTAAACACTGAGTTTGAGGGGGGGAGGCACGAAAGACGCATCGAAAAAATACCTTGTGTATAATAATACGCCAGAAGCTTAAAACGATAAGTTTCACAGAGAATCCATAATTTGGTAAGGGAATAAGAGATAATTCATAAGCTGAAAAGAAGCGGAATGGGTCATTCGCACCATCATGATAAAGAGCAGGATCTAAAAGGGAGAAATTTATTTATATCAATTCTTCTCAACATCCTTATTACCGTTGCCCAGGTAATAGGAGGGATTGTTTCAGGGAGTTTAGCACTGTTATCGGACGCCTTGCACAATTTTAGCGACGTTCTTTCATTGATAATCAGCTACTGGGCTACTTTACTTGCTAAAAAAGAGGCGTCTACTAATAGAACTTTTGGATATAAGCGGGCCGAAATTATCGCAGCTTTTGTTAATTCTGCTACATTAATTGTTATTGCGGTAATACTTATTATTGAAGCTTCTAAAAGGATTGCCAGCCCCCAGGAAATAGGTTCAAATCTCGTCATTTCATTATCACTTTTAGGCATACTTGCAAATGGGTTCAGCGTTTTGCTAATAAAGAAGGACGCTAACAGAAACATGAACATGAAGTCTGCCTATTTGCATTTGTTGACAGACATGATGGCCTCTGTTGCTGTCCTAATAGGCGGTTTGCTGATGAAATTTTTCGAATGGTACTGGGTAGATCCTGCACTTACCATTTTAATTGCGCTTTATCTTATTTATATGGGATACGATTTGTTAAAAAGCTCTACCAGGGTTCTTATGCTTTTTACGCCGGACACACTCGAAATCCAGCAAATTGTTGCCACAATAGGGGAAATAAAAGAAGTGAAAAATGTGCATCACGTACATATTTGGCAGCTGAATGAAGAAGAGGTACATCTGGAGGCCCATATAGATTTTGAAAGAGACATAAACCTATCCGAATTTGATATTATCCTGGAAAAAATTGAGGAGGAAGTTCATCATAAATACGGCATTAATCATGTGAATATCCAGCCGGAGTACGGTAAATGTGATAGTAAAAAGGTAATTGTTCAGGACTAATCTATGAAGACCGAAATAAAAACATTTGATGAATTAACCAACATTGAATTATATGATCTGCTACGCTTAAGGGCGGAAGTGTTTATTGTGGAACAGGATTGTGTTTACCAGGATCTGGATGGCAGGGACCAAAAAGCGATACATGTTTTAGGAAAAGAAAATCAAAATCTATTGGCCTATGCACGGGTATTTAAAGGAGGCGACTATTTTGAAGAAGCAAGTATTGGCAGAATAGTTGTCGCCCAGTCCGGTAGGTCTTTTGGTTTTGGAAAAGAAATTGTAAAGGCTTCGGAAAAGGCCATTAAGGAGGCGTATGATGAAACTAAAATAAAACTTTCAGCACAATCTTATCTTCAAAATTTCTATTCTGAAATGGGGTATAAGGCTACGGGAACAGAATATTTGGAAGACGGTATTCCGCATATCAATATGGTAAAAAAACTCTAACTATCAGTTGTTGTTAAGGAGTAATTCTCGTTTTACTGACGCTTTGGTAACTTTTCCCAAAACATTCCGA
>JBPCUI010000081.1:0-10329 GCA_051011235.1 Flavobacteriaceae bacterium | reverse complement strand
GAGAGATAATTCCTGAGGCAAACATCGCCGTAATTTCGCTCCAGGCATTAATTCTCCACCAAAACCAGCGAAGGATAAATATTAATCCCGTACCGGCTCCAAAGACCAATAATACTTCAAATAGTTGCAACGCATTTTGTAAAAGCAAAGCGAGAATGGCACTAAAAACCATTAAAACTACCGTAGACAGTCTGCCCACCGCCACTAGTCTTTTTTCTGATGCCTTAGGATTGATCTGCTCTTTATAAAAATCAAAAACGATATAAGAAGACCCCCAATTTAGTTGGGTAGAAATGGTGCTCATATACGCGGCTACTAAAGAGGCCAATACCAAACCTAAAAGACCACTTGGTAATTTAGTTAGCATAGCGGAATAGGCCAAATCATGACCTAATTTATCATCGGCTACATTCGGAAAAGCTTCATGAATACTCGCGATATCCGGAAAAACAACCAAAGATGCAAGGGCCACTAAAATCCAAGGCCAGGGCCGCAACGCGTAATGCATAATATTAAAGAAAAAGGTAGCACCAATAGCGTGATTCTCGTTTTTCGCTGCCAACATCCGTTGGGCGATATAACCTCCTCCGCCCGGCTCGGCCCCGGGATACCAGGAACTCCACCATTGTACCGCCAGGGGTATAATCAATAATGTGATCAAGGCATGAGTGTTGTCTAAATCCGGTAAAATTGAAAGTTTATCCACTACATGCTCATTGGCCATAAGTGATGCTATACCACCCACTTCGGGCAAATTCACTAAATAATATGCTGCGCCTATAGCGCCACACATCGCGACAAAAAATAAAATAAAATCGGTATAGATAACCCCTTTAAAGCCCCCTAATGCGCTAAACGTAACTGTAATTAGCCCTGCACTGATCACCGTTTGCCAGGGCTCTAAGCCCAACATGATACCTCCTATTTTAATGGCTGCCAGGGTAACAGCAGACATGGTGATTACATTAAAAATAACCCCCAGATAGACTGCCCGGAATTTTCTTAAAAACCTTGCTGGAGCACCTCCGTAGCGCAATTCATAAAACTCCAAATCGGTATTGACATTGGATTTTCTCCAGAGTTTCGCATAGACAAAAACCGTTAACAAACCGGTAATCAAAAATGCCCACCAGGCCCAATTTCCAGAAACTCCGTTGGTTCGTACAATATCTGTTACCAGGTTGGGGGTGTCTGTGGAAAAGGTAGTAGCCACCATAGAGACACCTAGAAGCCACCATGGCATAGTCCGTCCGGAGAGGAAAAATTCGGTGGAATTTTTACCAGACTTTTTAGAAACATAAACTCCGATGGATAGCGTGATGGAAAAAAATAGAATAATCAGGGTGTAATCTAAAGTACTGAGCTCCATGGTTTGGCAATGGTTAAGCCATAAAGATATGGTTTTTTAAGATACCTTTGTTTCAGCTATTTAGCATCTCAAACCGCCTAAAATTAGGTATTGGAACTATCTCTAACTTCCTGGATTTTCGCCTTTTTGGCTTCTTTTATTTTGGGTATTTCCAAAGCTGGCATAAAAGGTATAGCCATAATTACGGTCACCCTGATGGCGCTTGCATTTGGAGCACGTGAATCTACCGGGCTGATTGTTCCATTGTTAATAGTAGGTGATATTTTTGCCGTGATCTACTACAATAGGCATGCCCGCTGGCAATACGTCTTAAGGTTCGCTCCCTGGATGATAACAGGTATTTTTATAGGTGTCCTGGTTGGGAAGGACCTGCCGGAAGAAACTTTTAAGATCTGGATGGTGGTGATTATCCTGATCAGCGTTGTGGTGATGTACTGGTGGGATCTAAGAAGGTCTAAATCAGTTCCAACTCACTGGCTCTTTGCCGGCTTCATGGGGATTACCGCCGGAATAGCAACCATGTTGGGCAATCTCGCAGGTGCGTTCTCAAATATCTATTTCCTCGCCATGCGTTTACCAAAAAATGAA
Source organism: Flavobacteriaceae bacterium (assembly GCA_051011235.1). GTDB lineage: Bacteria > Bacteroidota > Bacteroidia > Flavobacteriales > Flavobacteriaceae > JAHEJJ01. Next base: position 8,372 of record JBPCUI010000081.1, on the reverse strand, counting down.
TTTATTGGTACGGCTGCCTGGTTATTTTTTATAACTAATTTGGTAAAACTACCTTTTCATCTCTTCGTATGGGAAACCATCACCCCGCAGAGCTTGTTGATCAATCTAAAGCTGTTGCCTGGTATTGCATTAGGTCTGTTTGCGGGTATTCGGATGGTTAAAATTATTCGCGAAGGATTTTACCGGAAACTTATACTCGGTTTAACTGCTCTGGGGGCCCTACTAATTTTATTTCGCTAAGAAGGAGCCATATTACTCCTGGAGGACGACTCTGAATACACGGTAGACTTTACCAATACTCTTGTTGAATTGGAAATGAGCAAAAGAGAAAAGAAAAAAAGGCACAAATCTGGCAAGAATTAGCTATTCTTTCCTTCTTCTGAATGGAGGCAATTCTTTATATGTTAGTCCACGCCACAACCATTCCAATGGTCCGAAACGGTAATATTTTAGCCAGATTGGGCTCGCTACCAGCTGGAAAACCCAAATTCCGAAAACAACATAGTAGAGTTCATAGCGCTGTAGTTTCCCAAACATAGAAAACCCGATCCCGGTAAAAACAAAGGCACAGATCACCGAATGCATAATGTAATTAGTCAGCGCCATTCTTCCTACGGCAGCTAGTGAATTCCTCAGGAAACCGATGATATTCAATTTGCAAAATATCATTACAATTCCTATATGTCCGAAAGACATTGCTATCCTGCCAAAAGGATATGTGAGTCCGGATTCAAAAAAAGCAGCTATAGAGAAATTATTTTCGAGCAAAAGAGTGGTCTCATAGTAATTAATAGGGATGCCTATCCCATAGCCAACTAAGATCATAAGCAAATAAGACTTATACTTCAATTGGGCCGTAATGACACCTAATTTGAAAAGAGCCATCCCCAAAATCATCATGGCCAGGACATCCCAGGGGTTATAGTCGTAGTTAAAGGTAGTATGCATCATTCTGTTCACAGGTGCCAGAAAAAGGACGAGATCAAAATACCCTTTATGCATGCTTTCGGTGTCTTTCCGAATTCTCTGTTCATCGGGTTTCAACTCCGCGGATAAAGCTTCCCATGCTTCCTTGCCTTCTTTGATTTCTTCTGGAATTTCTTCAGCTTCTCCATATACCTGCGCAGCTGCATACTGCTCTTGATAAAGAGTGGTCTTTTCATACTTAAAATATTGCAAACCAACTCCAATGAGTGTTAGTACAATAACTGCAAAAATCAGCTTCCTGGGATTTGTATTCCGAAACGGGAATAGGAAGAGACCCCATAGACCGTAAGCAAAAAGAATATCGCCGGTCCACAAGATCAAATAGCCATGGATAAGTCCGAAAATAAGCAGCCAGATAGTGCGTCTGTAATAGATGTCCGCCACCTCAATTCCTCCACCCCGATCTATCATACGGGAGGTCATAAGTACCATCCCCACCCCAAAAAGCATGGAGAAAAGCGCCCTCATGGTGCCTTCAAAGAAAATATTATTAATTACCCATACTAGTAGATTATTGTCCTGAGCCCCGCCCTGTATCGTTGGGTCCACATAGGCCATAAACACCAGCCCAAATCCGGCAATGTTCATCAATAAAATTCCGAGAAGGGCAACACCTCTTAAAACGTCCAGGGAGCGAATGCGTTCAGTAGTAGTTACAGGGCCCAGTTGCCCTTTTGTATTGGTCATTATTAGTTGGTTTTGGCTATAAAAAAAGCGTAAAAAATCGAATATCTTCACGCTTTCCTTGTCATACTACCTGTAAGATACCACATATTTTGCAGTGTTTGCATTAATTAGTTCCAAGCGTTTAAATGCAGCTCGAATAGGTGCGTCTTCTTACAGATTTTTCTTTACCTTGTACGCATCTTAAAACTATGCATATGGATTTTAATCTCGCGGAAAAACTCGCTATTGTAAAAGCCGTGGATGAAGTGATTCTGGTAGACGGACGGGTTAGGAAAGAAGAGGTCGATTTTCTCTCCCAGTTGATGACCGTTCTTAAATTCGACAGGAGCTTAATAGAAGAAGCCAGGGGCATTACCGCTAAGGAATGTATGATGATCCTGAAAGGGATGACGGATAAGAAAAAAGAGGCACTTGCGGTATTGCTGAATGAAATGGCCAACGCAGATGGCGAATTTAATAAGGACGAATACCGCCTCATATTCAATATCCTTCTGGAAGCTGGTTACGACATGGATTCTTTGGATCACTGATAAATTGATCTGCCCATAATCTGGCTACACTGGTTGAGTGTGGTAGGGATATCTTATACCCAATACCATTATTTGAAATCAGTGGATAAGAACTTATTACTTCGTCGGGCAAAATTCGCACTATTTGTAATATATCATATTGATTTTCTGCAGTTTACACACGAATCAGGTCAGTCTGCACAAAATGTCACATAGCGATTAACACTTTCCTTTTAATTTAGTTACAATTAGATTTCCTGCTTTAAGACCTCATATTACTACCGTTTTATGAAATGCCTTCTTAGGTAGCACCTCCCCTCTTATTCTAAAATTCCAATTGGTAAAATTCAAAAGATGAAAAATTCAAAGATCGGAGGGCTTATTATATCTATAGTTTTACTTTCCGTATTATCCAGTATCAATTCCGCTTGTACCACTACTAATGATCCGGCCGATGAACCCGATCCAAATACGGCTAATGATATGGGAGAAATCTCCGGAATAGTGGAAGATCAGGATGGCAATTTGTATCACAATGTGAAGATGACATTAAAAGAAGGTTCGGCCACTTTTAGGGTAGTGAGTACGGGCGAGAACGGTATGTATACATTTACCAATGTCCCGGTAGGTAGTTATAGCGTGGACATTGAATTACCGCTGTCCACTGATGCTGTAAGTGGCGACTCAAAATCGGTGTCAGTATCTAAAAGCAACACTACCAACGCAGATTTTACCATTGAGACAACAGCAATCGATGGTACCCTTGTTCTGGGGTCGGGTGATCTCCTGGGTGAAGTAAGGACGGCTACCGGTGATGTGCCAAGCAGCGGATCGGACCTGCTCTATGCCGTCAACGTATTTACAGACCAGGCTTTGGTGCCACTTATAGGTCCCGATGGTATGCAGGTAACACTAGCTCAATGGGATAATGCGGAAGGTACTGTAGAAATCTATTGTGAGGGCAAAACAAGCCACATGGAATTTACTTTTTCCGGCCTCTTGCCTGAAGGCGCTTATACACTTTGGGTAGCGCCCATGAACGGTTCCAATATAACTGGTACCGGGGCTCTGGGCGACTCATCCGGATCGGATAATATCCTCGATGTGGATGCCACCGGAAATGCCAGTATCTCTATTGCTATGGATTCAGGATCCTTGTCAGTATTTGGTTCACTTTCCAGTTGCGTGATGACAAGTCAAACGGATGTCGTTCTTATTCTGGACTACCACATAGACGGTCTAACTCATGGAAGTTCACCAGGTGCGGATAAAGACGATGTAGGGCATCTTTTGTTTTTCCTGTAGATAGTCCATTAGCTCAAATTGGAGGCTCATGGATTACTGCCAGCTAATCGTTTCCCCTGATCTTGTTGGTAATAAACCTATGGTATCTCTTGTCGTTCTCCACTATTTTGAAAAAGCTTTCAATGTACTGTAGAGCTGCTCTGAATTGAACCGGGTCCTGGAAATACTTTCTTGTTTCTGAAACCACATTCAGAATCTCAGTTTTGTTCTCCAGGAACTCCTGCCTGAGCTGATTCATAAGCTCGGGATCTCTTGGGTATCCCTTATAAGCCCGTTCTTTAACATCGGTTATTCGGGCAGGAATATTCTGGATATTAGATACAATGGCATAGTGAGTATCTACCAGTCCGGCCATGTCGAAGTCATACGGGAGTGAAATTATCTTGTCTTCCGTGTAAATCAATTTTACATTATGTCTTCGTTTGATAGAAAAATCGGTATTCCCAATCATAAACTGAAACAGCGCCAGCTTAATCGCCTGATATGCGTCCTGATTAATAGGGTTTATATCCCGTACCACTTCGTGGCCCTTATAACGCTCAGATGCCTTGTCTATGTCTTCTATAAAGAAAGCCATTAAGTGATGGATCTTGGTTCGCCGGCCCTTCAGTTCCTGAAACTCCAGTTCCGTTAGTTTTACTCTAAAATGATAATTGGATATAGTTTCATATAAGCGGTAAGCGAGATATTCCTTTATAACAAAATCGTCACTGTTTTCCCCCATCAGGCAAGGTAATACCCATTTTAGCTTCTTATGCCCATAGAAGACGTTGCCATTGGTATACTTTTCATTCATTTTAAGTTTTAGGGGTGTATAATAACAGTATTCTCGTCTGTAATTACCCCTTGTCCTAAGTTCCACGGGTAGAGAATCCCATTGGCCCAACTTGTTTTCCATATAGAGAACCGTAGACATATAGGTGCTGTCATTCGTATCCCTTTTAAGGATTTTGGTTGAATATTTTACTTTAAGACTAATCGGCTCTTTGTCCTGAAAAAGGTCTGCATTTCCATTGGTTTGTGCTAAGGCAAAATGAGCAATCACAAATTGAAGAACTAGAACAATAAAAGTCCTCGACCCATTCATATAATTGTTGTTGGTATTATAAATGTAGGGATTTGCACCCCATATCTCATAACCCCAAATGGGAGGCACAGTGCGTTACAAACATCTTTTACCAAAGAATCCAACCTTTGGCCAAAGGTTGGATTCTTATTGCAAAAACTTAAAATTAAACTGCTTTTACATACCTGGCTCATATGGTTTTGTAAGATCAGCAGTATCGTACCACTCTGCCGAATGAACAGCTTTTCCCTCTTCATTAAAGAATAAGACCGCATACCATTTCAATCGTTGTTCTGACCCTGTTTCGGCCATTTTTGATTTCCACAAGCCATAGACTCTTACATCTCCATTGGGTTTCTGGTTATCGTCCAGACCAGCAAAATATTGGCCATTGGTAAATTCAATGTCATTATAAGCGCCCATAAATCCTTTCATCGCCTCTTCCCACGTTGCCCTGGGTAATGAATCTCTACCAACACTTGGAGGTGACCATAAAAAGTCCTCGCTTGCATAGGAGAACATTTTAGTACTGTCTTTGTCACAAAATGCCTGAAGAAATGCCTTTGTTGTTTCCACATTTTTATGAAATTTTTCGAGATTGGGATCAACCTCAGCTACTTCGGCTTCCATAGGTTCAGGGGCCTTTTCCTGGCAGGCAATGATTAATAGCGGAAGACAAAGAATTAGAAATAATTTTTTCATTTTTCTTAAAGGTTTTAGTTAATACTTATCCTGGGGGGCGATAATAGATTAAAATATCCTATGGCCAATACAGGATCGGATGAATTGATAGTTTTAATGTCCGAATAGTACGGATTATTTATCGGTCGGATATCTGCTCTTTGATTAGAACCAATTTTTTATCTCATTAAAAATGAGTACCTTATAGATGAAAGAGTATCTAAAAAAATCGCATCATGGGAAGAATCAAAACACTAAATAAATGGGCGAACGCCCATACGAATATCCCCCTTGATATTTTGCGTATCGCATTAGGTGTATTCCTGATAGTCAAAGGAGTGGAATTTATGTCTAACCCAACAGAAATGGCTGTAGTAATGGAGCCATTTAAAAACTGGCCTGCCAGTTGGCTCATCCTGCACTATATTCCGTTTGCTCACTTCGCAGGAGGGTTTTTTATTATTATAGGTCTGCTTACTCGTTGGGCTGTTGTCCTTCAGTTTCCACTGCTGATTGGAGCAGTCTTAACCAACTTCCTTGGAGAAATGAACTCAACCAATCTAATTTTGGCACTGGTTACTTTAATAGTTTGCTTATTTTTCTTCTTCTACGGTTCAGGCCGTCATTCAGCAGATTACTACTTAAAAATGCAGAAATAAAAGACTTGTAATACGAACTTCATTTGATCCGGTCCTTCTAAGGGACCGGTTTTTTTTATCAAAATAGTGACCTGTTCACTTTTTGTGTGTCTAAATAGATAGAAACATGAAACAATAGTTTCCAATAGACGACGATGGGAGAGTATTACGTAGAAATTTTTTTAGGAATTAGTATAGGAGCATTTTTGGTTGCATTGATTCTTCTTATCTCTTTGGTAAAAGAGAGTATAAAAACCGATACGGTAAGTGAACCAATTAGGGAGAATGGATCTGGCAACAAAATACCCATTGAACAGTAAGAAATGAAAAAATAGTTTGAACACGGTGTAAGCTATGTTAGCACTAACCATTCTTATATCCGTTTTCAACCGCCAAAAGGGCTGTGGCAAAATTGTTCCATAGCATAGTTTCGGCCCGAAAAGAATACTCTTATACTGATTATGGCATAAGGGTTAATGTGCGAGAATTTTCTCGTTTTTTGATTGGTTGGTTGATAGAAAGGCCCTGATTTATCGGGGCCTTTTAAAACAAAATGAAATTGCCAAAAACAAGCTGAACTTGAATATTCTATTTATGCGATAAATCAATTGAATCCGGAGGTCTGAGAAGCTTGAAAAGGTTTGAATATGAAAGGTTAAACACATAATAGCGAATGACGTTGAAGTTCCTCCGATTAGGTTGTTGTGAAGGGTTTCTGATAGATATACCCCATATCTAAATGAAGCCCTTTTCCTATAGTTTTCATAAATTGATGACCGATTGATTAGTTGTCCGATAACAATTCTCCATGGCAAACTTCCTTAAAAAACTCTTTCTGGTACTCGTAGGTGATCGATTCAAGTCACAACTGGGAGAAGATAACGAGTTCAGAAAGTTTTCAGATGAGGAATTAGTTCGATTGATCGTACTGAAAAATAACACCCTATTGTTCAGCATACTCTACGACAGGTATGCCAATAAGATTTACAATAAGTGCTCGGGATTTGCCAGATCGGATGCGGAAGCTTTGGATCTGACTCAGGATGTGCTTCTAAATGTATTTGTCAAATTGGGCAGCTTTAAAGAGAAATCTAAATTTTCGAGTTGGGTGTACTCCCTTACTTATAACTTCTGTGTCAATTACGTCAACCGTAATAAAGCGCGTAAGATAAAAGATAAATCCGTTCCAATAGAGCAGCAGGAAGACAAACTTGCCGAGAAGATCGAGGACAAGAAACTGTTCAAATTACGATCCGAGAAACTTAAAAATGCACTAAACCTGATTGATCCGGAAGACAAGACCATCCTTTTACTTAAATACCAGGACGATGTCTCGATCAAGGAGCTCGGTGTATTGCTCGAAATTGGCGAAAGTGCGGTAAAAATGAGATTAAAAAGGGCAAGGGCCCGTATTGTAGAAACTTATAATTCAATGTAATTATGGCTCAAAGAGATCAAAATCCATTCAAAGACCTGGACCGACTGGTAAAAGAAGTGCCTCCTCATTTGAAGAAGAAGGTTATGAACGACGTGGCTACGGCTAAACTGATCATGGATCTCTCGTCCTTGTTCACCCTGAATGTCCAGTCTGTAATTACCGGAATGTTTAAAACGAACCTGAAAAAATAATCAACATCAAAATCCCAAGAAAATTATGGAAACAATTGGAAAAATAGCTACAGATTCCCTGAGAACGATTATCCTGGATATAGCTTCGGCACTTCCCGGAATTATAGGGGCCATTATTGTACTACTGCTGGCCTGGCTGATAATAAAGATCACCGCCTATATACTGAGAAAACTAATGCGCCTTGCAAGGGCCGACCGTCTTTCGGACCGTGTTAATGATGCCCAGCTGTTTGGTGAGGACAGTAAAATCAAGGTAGACATTGTCAAAATAATACTCGGCTTTGTAAAAGGGGTCTTATGGCTCACATTTATTATAGTTGCTGCCGATGTAATGGGATTAAAGGTCATATCCGAGGAGATCGCCAACTTACTTCGCTATTTACCGGTATTGCTAAGTGCACTCGTCATTTTTATGATAGGCATGTTTGCCGCCAAGCTTATCAGAAAAGCCCTGATCGGGCTCTTTGATTCAATGGGCATTGGAGGCTCCAAGATTGTTAGTAGTATTGTCTACTACATTATCATAATCTTTGTGCTTGTTACATCATTGAACCAGGCCGGTATCGATACCGCTATTATTACCAGTAATTTTACTTTGATCATTGGGGCATTTCTTCTGGCCTTTGCCATTGGCCTGGGGCTTGGGTCTAAAGATGTCGTAGCTGATTTGCTGAGAACCTTCTATGCAAGAAAGACATTTACAATAGGAGATGCTATTAAAACCAAGAAAATAGAAGGTACTGTTGAAGCCATTGATGGGATCTTCATGACAGTAAAAACAAAAAAAGGAAAACTAGTTTTACCCATCAGGGATGTGGTTGAAAATAAAACCGAGGTCCAATAAGCATCTTTGTCTCCTTTATTCAGCAG
>JBPCUI010000080.1:0-11404 GCA_051011235.1 Flavobacteriaceae bacterium | reverse complement strand
ATGAGGATCAGCTCCTAAAAGTTTTTAATCATTCGGAGGGATATAACCCCTTAACTCTGAACCCGGTGACCTTTGCAGATATAATTGGCCTAGTGGTTTTTCCCGGTCAATATTTCAATTGACAAATACAGCTGAGTTTATAGTTACAAAAGCCAGAAGTTTTCCTCTTATTTGTTATTTTTTTGAAACAACTAAAACCACTCTTACTTTTTTGTAAGAAAATCGCTATTTTTATTATAGTCATTTAGTTCCCCCATATCAGCAACGACCATAATCAATGTCATATGCCGATTACCACCTATTGGGAACCTGAAGGATTTGTTTATGAAACAAGCGGTGTTGTCACTGCTCATGAGATCTTTGACAGCGGCACAGACTTTCTCGAAGTCCCTGAAGGGGTTATCCCGAAATATCAGCTCATTAATGCCCTAAATATTGAAAAGTTTGATCTCAGTGAAGTGGATGTTGTCGATATTTCAGCAGATGATCTGTCGGCCAGCAGGAAGTATCCCAATATTAAAGTAGCGATGGTGGCACAAAAGGGGCATGTCATTGAAAAATTCATGAACTACCTAAAAGTCTCCTGGGCCATCAACACGAGTTGGGAAATCCGGATTTTCAATTCATTAGCTGCTGCCCGCGATTGGTTAAGTCACGTTGCCGAAATTAAAAAACCAGGCACATCCCATCAAAGTAAAATTCAGCATTAAGCTAGCTACAAAAACAGTTCGATAACTGTATCCGCTATTCTTCTTGTTTATAGTATTCTAATTATTAGCTGAATGGAGCACTAGATTTTTTCGTTATCGAGTACTTCCTGCACTTCTACACCTTTTAAATACTCGTCCAAAAAGAGTTTAATTTTTCCATAACCTTCAATTTCATTTTCCTTTTTGCGAAATCCATGGCCTTCATCATCAAATATCAGATAATCGACGGGGATACCATTGGCTTTAACCCCTTCTACGATTTCATCCGACTCTACCTGCAGAACGCGCACATCGTTGGCACCTTGTAATACCATCAGTGGTTTTGTTACATTTTGTGCATGGAACAAAGGCGAGATTTCATACAGACGTACCGAATCCTTGGAATTGGGATCTCCTAATTCATCGTAAAGTGCTTTTTTGAAGCTTTCCCAATAGGGAGGTATGGATCGCAGGGTGCGGATCCAATTGGTGACTCCAAATATATTTACTCCTACATCAAATGCTTCCGGTTCAAAAGCAAGCGCCGCCATTACCATGTAGCCGCCATATGAGCCACCGATAATTCCTATCTTATCCATGTCGACCACTCCGGTGCTTTCAAAAAACTTCTTTCCCGCAACGCAATCCTTCAGGTCTTTATCCCCGTGATTTTTATCGTCTAAATGGTTAAACTCTTTACCATAGCCTGTACTCCCTCTGTTGTTGACCGCCAGAATAGCGTAGCCCTGATTCACCAGGTACTGTATCAATGCAAAGTAGTTAAGCCTCGATTGACCACCAGGCCCGCCGTGTACCCAGACCAGTGCCGGAACTTTGCTATCGGCCGTCGCTTCTTTGGGTTGATAATAAATTGCCGGGATTTCCAATCCATCAAATGACTCATAGCGAATCACCTTGCCTTCTACCAGGTCGTCGCTATTGATATCCGGATTCAAGGTATTCGTCATCTTTTTGAGGTCGCCGGTTTCGAAATTGTAGATGTAAATATTACTTGGGGAGGCGGAGGTACTTACAGTAAATCTGGCCAGCTTTTCACTCTTGGAAATACTTACCGAGCTGATACTGCCGCCTTTGATATCGGGTAATTCTAATTCTTTAGTTGTGCTCAGGTCGAATATTCTTACTCTGGTCTTGGCGTCTTCATTTATCCCGATCACCCTATATTTTTCATTCCAGGACTCATAGGCATACCAGATATCCCAATCTGCTTCAATTATTTTTTCAACTTCACCGGAATCCAGATTCCTTCTGGCCAGATAAGTGAAATCTGAGTTCTCATCGGTTGTGTAATAAAGGAATTTATTATCCAGGCTAAAATACTGCGGACTATACTGTGCGTCGCCTTCGTGAATACTAATGTCGGTGATTTCACCGGTAGATCTATCCAGCAGATACATTTTCCCATCGGCACTTGTAAGCGCTTTGGTCAACGCCAGATATCGCTTATTCGGAGAAATTCCTCCAGCATCCAGTCCTTCATCATTCTGGTATAACATAATACTGGATTCTTCACCCTTGGCCATATCTTCTATTGGGAGTTCATAAATATCAAAGTACTGTCGATTGCGTTTATTAGAACCATAGAGCAAACTTTTTTTATCTCGGCTCCAGCCGTAGAATCCATTTCTTATACTGTCACCAGCTATAAGTGTTCTCGTGTTGCCCTCTTCTGTAATATAAAGCCCGTAATTCTCATTCCCTCCAGAGTCGAATGTAAAAAGTACTCGTTCATCGTCGGGAAAATAAGACTGTGCATAATTGGATTCCGTAGTGGAATTTGTTATCGCCTTTATACTCCCGTTTTCAATATTTATTTCGTTGACATTGTAAATGCCAGATTCATTGCTGCTCACCAATAGTTTTTCTTCATCTGGTGAAAAGTTACCGCCAAAAATGTTGGTGTTTTGATAGAATTGATCTATGGAATACTTGGCTATTTCTCTGGGTTTGTCTTCCTGGCAGGATAAAAAGCCCAAAAGCAGTATCAGTAAGGATAATTTTTTCATGATGTTCGTTTTTAATTGATGTTGACAAATGCGGATACAATTTATGAAATATTGTTCTTCTCAAAGTAAAACCTAAGCACTATTTGAGGAAGTTGACTGTCAAATTGGAGCACGTAAAAAACGAGTACTCTTGAAATACTATTGATTGCCATGATCTAGATCATTTCAAAAAGGCCCGGTGATCTGTAGTTTTATAAACATTGGATGACTAAATCGTGACTAATTCCCGATTTAGTCTTTTTTGATAAACATCTAAATCACAATATCATGAAAGCACTTCGCCATATTCTTGTGTTGAGTTCATTTTTTACTTTCTTATTATTCTCTTGTAACTCAGACGATGAGGGAGATGTAATATCGGATACAGGGCCGGACTTTTCCATAAGTGACCTGGTAGGTACCTGGAATGCCACAGACCTTGTTTTTACATATTCAGGTGACGCCCCGATACCTGATCCAAGTTTCTATGACCTGATAGCCGAAGGTGGAACCGCATCTGTAACGGTTCAGTCCAATGGCCGGTTCACCCTGACCGTAAATCCGGCTGGTTTTAACAGTGAAACTTTCAGCGGCCTCATGTATTTTGAAGACGGTGAGTTCTTTGCGATCCAATTCGACGATGACCCACCCGATGACCCCACCTATTTTGGTGAATCGCTGGTTGGAGATATCTTCACTCTTAATGGTGGACCTGATACGGCCGAATGGGATTTTGATGACGACGGTAATGACGATCCTGCAAGCGTTTTCCTACGTTTTGTAAAAGTATAGTTCAGAGGCCCTTTTTAGGGCCTTTTCTAATTCAGAGATTTATAAATCGGAATATTTCCGGATTATTGTCCTACAAATATTTCAGAAATAATAGTGAGGTTAAGAAAAACCTTACGATATTATCAAAAAAACAACAATATAATCAGAATAAGATAATAATTTAACAAAAAAATTGTATATTCTAACGCTATGGTTCATTTTGGATGCCATAGGCGTCCTGTATTGATCCTTATTACTTTGCGAGGCACTTCTTCCCAATCTGAAGCCGCCATTGGGCTTTTTCTTCTTTTTAAATATTCTCCCCGAATGCCATTATTGATTTGAAGATTTGTTATCGGATTAATGATCCGCATTTCTGATGAATGCTTTAAAAATTTGCATTTTCACGGCGCTTATTTTCTATTTAAGTGCAGATAATCTTGTGGCCCAGTACGCCCCGTCGATTAGGGAGAGTAAAACCAGATTGGGATTTGTATACGGTTATGGGTCGCAGGAAAATCTCGGCATGAATGCAGACTATCAGTACGATGTAATCTATTTTCAAGCTCAATATTTTCGCCAGTTGGCCAATTGGAGGAACACAGGGCTCGAACTACTGCTTCAACCTCAATACAATAGTGCTAATTTTATCTATGGCGACAACGACTTCCGGGATATAAATGGATATGAAATAGGCCTTAATATAGGATTTTTGTTAAGGCACTATCCCGCCAATAAAATGCTGAGTCTCTATTTCTTGATCAGTACAGGCCCTCACTACGCCTCAATCCTGCCGTACAGACAATCGAGTGGTTTTATTTTTTCAGATAACCTATTTGTAGGGCTTACCATTAAGTTGACCGATGATAGCTACCTGGATATTCGTCCCGGTATTCGGCATTTGAGCAATGCTGGCTTTAAATATCCGAATGGGGGCATCAATAATTTGATAATCAGCGCCGGACTTATGGTTGCATTAAAATAAGTTTTTAATCCAAAGAAAAACGACGCAAATCTTCATTTTTGTTGTGGAAGCACCTTGTTTTTCCCTGGCTGTTTAGTTCGAATTAATGGTTAAATTAGAGGGTAATATTTAAAAATCCAGTTTTTCTAAAGCACCACTTATTGAAAACAGAGCGAATTGGTTTTGGAGGTAGTTGCCATTGGTGCACCGAGGCGGTATTTCAATCACTTATCGGGGTAAAATCGGTAGATCAGGGATGGATATCTGCCCTGGAAGAAAAAGACTATAGTGAAGCTGTGATCGTCCATTATAATACCAGCTCTATTCCGTTAGAAGTATTGATCGATATACATCTGCGAACACATAACAGCACTTCCAATCATTCCATGAGAAGCAGATACCGTTCAGCAATCTATACATTTTCGCAAAGACAAAAAGTGGAAGCAAATAATATTCTGGAAAAACTTCAAGCTGAGTTTAAAGAGCCGCTGATAACTGAGGCGTTGTCCTTTAAGGAATTCAGAACTTCCGATACGGCTTTTCAGAATTATTACCGCCAGAATCCGAACAGACCGTTCTGCAAATCATACATTGATCCAAAACTCAAGCTAATTATTGAACGCTTTTCGTCTTATATGAGAACTTGAAGTGAAATATGCTTAAATGTCCTATATTGTTCTGAGTACCACTTAACTTTTAACAATATCAATATGAATTCCAGACAAAAATTTACCGCCGCCTTCTTCGCTTGCCTGATCATCATGTGTTTTACAAGTGTCCGTGTTTCCGGCCAAGATGACCCGGAACAAAAATTAAGGGAATTAGGAATTGAACTAATGAAACCCTCCGCACCGGTGGCAAATTATGTCAATGCAGTAAGGACTGGAAATCTCTTATTCTTAGCTGGCAAAGGCCCCCGAACACCTGAAGGGCAACTGATCACCGGTAAACTTGGTGAAGATCTGACAATAGAAGAAGGTTATGAGGCTGCAAGGGCTACGGCCATATTGCAGTTGGCAGTGCTTAAGACAGAATTAGGCGATCTCAAAAAAGTGAAAAGGATTGTAAAAGTATTGGGCATGGTAAACGCTTCACCGGATTTCACGGATCACCCCGAAGTGATAAATGGGTTTTCAGATCTTATGGTGGAGGTATTTGGCGTTAAAGGAAAGCACGCGCGTGCTGCCGTTGGGATGGGTTCTTTACCGAGGAATATTGCCGTGGAAATTGAGATGATAGTGGAGATTGAGGATTGATCTATTTCCGTAGAATCTGACTGTCTATACTGAAATTGGAGAAAGACTTATTAAAAAGTATTCTTAAATTCGCAGACCAATATTTTTAAGGCCTCATAGTTCAACGGATAGCCCCGATAACTATCGGGGGAAGTTTCCATCCAATACTTCTTTCATATAGATTATTTGAATGCATTATGTATATGTAATACAATCTTTGGTAGATCAAAGTTTCTATGTTGGGAGAACTGCTGATTTACAGAATCGACTTGAATATCATAATTCGGCCGATAAAAATATTGGTGTTACAAGTCACAAGATACCCTGGCAGTATTACTATATCCTTAAGGTCGATAATGCAACTTTAGCGGCTAAAATTGAAAGACATATTAAGAGAATGAAGAGCAAGGTATATTTGGAGAATTTGACGATCTATGCTGAAATTGGAGAACGACTTATTAAAAAGTATTCTTAAATTCGCAGACCAATATTTTTAAGGCCTCATAGTTCAACGGATAGAATAGAAGTTTCCTAAACTTTAGATCCAGGTTCGATTCCTGGTGAGGCTACGGATAAGCACAAAATGCCTTTGCGAAAAGCAAAGGCGTTTTTTTTGTCCCGGCGAAAACAGCTTGCTGAACTGCGCAAGGGGCAAAAAAGACCCGGCTGCGCAGCAGCGGGCGTTTTGTATTTTCAGAACAAGGTTCTTTCAGTAACAGCGCAGCTATCTCCTGGTGAGGCTACTCAGCTGACCACTGGTCAAAATTAAATACAATATCCGACTGCAAGCTGTTAAAAAGCCTGTTGCTGCTAATATTACAAATTCCAAAATCTTCTTTACCTTAGCCAAAAGCCTTTTTATGGCCCATACACGGCTACAAGACATTTTTATCAAGGGAGCAATTAAACCGGAATTTATCGCAGAGTCTATTGCGAAACTTCAGTCAAAATCCGGGATTGGCGCGCATGATATTTTTTTAGGGCAGGTGAGGGCCGACCTGATAAAGGGCAGAGAGGTGGTCGCCATTGAATATTCTGCATATGAGGAAATGGCCAATAGGCAGTTCAATGAAATAGTTGAAGCAAGCTCAGAAAAATTTAAACTTGGATACCTCCAGGTATACCACAGCCTCGGGATCGTGAAAATGGGTGAAATCTGCTTGTTTGTTCTCGCCTCCGCGCCTCATAGAAATGTGGTTTTTAAGGCAATTCAATATACAGTTGAGGAAATTAAAAACAAGGTGCCGGTATTTGGAAAGGAATTATTTGAGGACGATTCCTATCAATGGAAGGTGAATAGCTAAAAATGGTCGACATTACTCAAAAATCATCGAGTTTAAGAACCGCGGTCGCCGAGGCGATTGTTAGCGTTAGCTCTTCTGAAACCATAACTGCAATTGAACAAAAAAAAGTGCCAAAAGGTGATGTGTTTGCAATGAGCAAAGCCGCTGGATTATTGGGAGTCAAAAATACAGCACTCATATTACCTGATTGCCATCCACTACCCATAGAGTACACAGACATTCAATACGAAATAAAAGATCTAAAGATCCGGATTATAATAACGGTTAAGACAAATTATAAAACAGGTGTGGAAGTGGAAGCTATGCACGGTGCTAGCGTGGTTGCACTTAATATATATGATATGTTAAAACCAATTGATAAAGGAATAGAGATTAGCTCTATCAAACTTATTAAAAAGACCGGTGGAAAGTCAGATCTTGACCGGACCTGATTGAATTATCTCTTGCTCCATATCTCATACATTGGTTCGCCGCGACTGTTATTACCTTTATGGTGCCAGTCGTTTCCATCTACCTGATAATTAAACTGCAGTTGCGCACCAACCCTTGAATTATCCCTTGAGAAAAACTCAATATTTTCAGTATAAATTCCATTCACTGCTGAATAGGACCCGCCACCTGTCCCTGAAAACTTATAGGTTTCAATATGGTAAGCAATCCATTGAAATTTGCCATCAAAAAGTACTTTCAAGGTCTTACGCGCCCGATCATCGCCCCGGCGCTCTTGTCCTGTATCCGGTCCGCGTGTGGCAAACAGCCAGAAACCATCCAGGTCTTGACCTATCTCCTGAGACCGTGCGTATTTCAAATTGGAATCTCCAAATACAATCTGGCTCTTACTCTCATTCCAGGGAAACTCTTTTTGGGTAATCTGATCCGATTCGTAGTTAGAATTAAACTCCAGTTTAACCTTCATAACATCATTGGCAAGTGAATAAAATCCACCCCAGGTATTTACAAATTCCGGAGGATCTTCCTTATATGTTGTGTGGATTATGTAGTTGTCGCTAACAGTTAATTGATACTTTGTCAACTGATTTCCATCCATTGCTGAGGCCAGATAAACTCCTGGATTCAGTTGGGCCTGTCCGATAGAGGTAACTGATACAAGTAGTATCAGCATCATAAATTTGTGGTAATAACTACTATACATTTTCATTTAATATTGATTTAAAACTTGAGGATAAACCCTTTAATTTTCTTTAAGTTTCTCGAGCATTAGTGTAGTTGTGCGTTCCAAATTGTACTCCGGGGTCCAACCCCAGTCCTTTCTCGCAGCAGAATCATCAATACTTGCCGGCCATGTATCTGCGATATCCTGCCTGAAATCAGGGGAGTAATTAATTTTAAATTCAGGAAGCTGCTGTTGAATACTGCTGGCGAGGTCGCCTGGTGAAAAACTCATGGCAGCCAGATTATATGCTGATCGAACACTAATCTTATTGGAATTACAAGACATTATTTGAACTGTGGCCCTGATGGCATCGTCCATGAACATCATCGGCAGTGTGGTATCTTCTCTCAGAAAACAGCTGTAACTGCCCTCGGCTATTGCGCGGTGAAAGATTTCCACGGCGTAATCTGTTGTACCCCCACCAGGTAAGGTTTTCCAGCTAATCAATCCTGGATAACGCACGGAGCGCACGTCAACACCAAATTTATTGTGGTAATAAGAACACCACCTTTCGCCGGCTTGTTTACTTATTCCGTATACGGTGCTGGGGTCCATAACGGTGCGCTGTGGAGTGTTCTCATTTGGTGTATGTTTGCCAAAAACGGCAATGCTGGAAGGCCAAAAAACCTTTGATATCTTTCTTTCTTTAGCCAGATTTAAAACGTTAAAAAGCGAATTCATGTTTAGATTCCAGGCCCGTTCGGGGAATTTTTCAGAGGCAGCACTTAGCATTGCCGCCATAAGATAAACTTCCTCAATTTCGTAATGCATAACCACATCTTCGAGAGCGGTATAATCTGTAGCATCAAGAAGCTCAAATGGTCCGGATCCCATGAGTTGATCGCCGCCTTCTCTGATATCACTGGCCACGACAGATTCATTACCAAATAATTCACGAAGTGCAAAGGTCAGCTCAGTACCGATCTGTCCGCAGGCCCCTAAAATAAGTATAGCAGAAGGCATGTATTAAGTATTAATTCCCAGACATGGTAAATATAGCTTATATTAAAATTTGTACATTCGTTTCATGAGAAAATTATGGCTAATCTCTCTTGTCTTTTTGCTGTTTTTTTCCTGCAAACAGAATCAAAATGCAGACCTGCTGGCAGAGGATACGGAGTTGGAATTTGATGCAGAGACACTCCCACAGCGATTCCGCGTAAATAATAAATCTGCCAACGTCCTCCAATCCTGGGTTGAGTACAACGCTTTTGATGCGGCATTTGATGCGATCTATACTGCTGCGAATAATGAAGATCTAATTCTAATCATTGAGGACCTAATTGAAAAACAGCAGCTTTGGGAAAAATCAACCTACCCCGATAGCTTTGATAAAGCGCAAATCAAAAGCCGGCAGAAAGTACTCAAAACCTATTTGCTTAAAGTTAGATCCGCTCTTCATTACAGGTCGGAGTTTGTCCTGGCAACAGAGGAGATGATCAACGCCTACAATGCACTTCGAAGGCAGTTCGATGTCATGATGAACAGCACACTTGACCCTAAACTATTGTCAGATGATTAATAAATATTGTTATACATTGATTTTGGCCATAATATCCATGCATTTCTATGGCCAGACAAATACAGAACCGATCGAGAAAGTAATAGATCAGTGGCATTTAGCTGCGGCCCAGGCCGATTTTGAAGCCTATTTCTCAATGATGACCTCCGAAGCCGTGTTTATAGGCACCGATGCTGGGGAAAATTGGCAGTTACAGTCCTTTAGGGAATTCTCTAAACCATATTTTGACAAGGGTAAAGCCTGGAGTTTTACAGCTGTAGAACGCAACGTATATATTGATAAATCAAAGCGCCTTGCCTGGTTCGACGAATTGTTGGATACCAGGATGGGAATTTGTCGCGGTTCGGGTGTTGTTATGCTCGAAGACAGCAATTGGAAGATCGCGCATTATGTATTATCTGCAACGATCCCCAATGATGATATGCAGGAAGTGATCCGGATTAAAAAAGAGAAAGACAGTGTGCAATTATTTGAAATTGGAAAGAGGAAAACAATCCAAAAGAACAAATGATGAAGAACATACTGCTCGCTTAAGGCAGTTTTAAAGATTATTCAGGGCATATGGTGAAAGGTTTTGCATATAAATAGACTTAAAGATCATAAACAACCCAGTCTTATAGTATTCCGATGAATTCCGGCAAATCCTTATTGTTTATCCCCGATATTTCGGGCTTCACAAAGTTTGTGCAAACCACAGAGGCAGAGCACAGCCAACATGTTATTTCCGAACTGCTCGAACTGCTCATTGAGGCAAATACACAAGAACTTTCCCTTGCAGAGGTTGAAGGAGATGCTTTATTTTTTTATAAAGAAGGGGAGGTTCCTTCCCAGGAGAAATTGCTCGCGCAAATTGAGACCATGTTTACTGCCTTTTACAGTCACCTCAAAATGCTGAAAAAGAACAGAATTTGTCCTTGTGCGGCCTGTGCAACGGCTCCTAATCTTCAGCTCAAGATTGTGGCACACTGTGCCGATCTTAAATTCATTCAGGTGAGGGGTAATCGCAAACCATTTGGCCCCCAGGTAATAGAGGCGCATAGACTGTTAAAGAATTCAATCGACAGTGATAATTACGCATTGATCAGTAGGGATCTGGCTTCTTATATCGAACTACCGCTCCACTATACCAGCAAGGTATTTCGGTTCGAGACAGGTACTGACATATATGACGAAAAAAAAGTAGAATATATTTATGCTCTGATAGATCAGGACAAACTCAGTTTAAGTGATTTCAACGAGGCAAAAAAAATAGTGATTACAAATCCTCCGAGAATGAGCATTGAGAAAGAATTTCCTGTATCGGCCTCAACACTATATGAATATATTTCCAATTTTACTTATCGCCATTATTGGGTAAAAGGAGTTGACAAATTTGAGTATGATGTAGACCAGGTTACCCGTGCGGGTACGGAACACATCTGTGTAGTGAACAAAAAACATCTGAACATAGTCTCGGTTACAAAGGAGTCTTCTCCCGGCAATCTGGTCTATGGTGAAATGACTACGAGCCTCTTGCCATTTGATGTTTTTTATCAATTTTATACTATCAGTGCTATAGACGAAAACAGATCCTTGCTGCTCGGAGAAGTCTATTGGGAGACGAAATCAATAGTCAAGAAACTACTGATTTACCTTTTCGTTAAGCGAGCGTTTAGGAAATCCAGTTTAAAATCACTTGAGGATCTGAAGCAATTTATTGTCGGGCGAAAAGAAGTTGTTTAGTAAAGCTAGTCCTGGGT
>JBPCUI010000079.1:0-7361 GCA_051011235.1 Flavobacteriaceae bacterium | reverse complement strand
ATGGATGGCCGTGTATCTCAAATCATCACATGGCTTGGCGTGTTGATCTCAAAAATAAAAGGCAGAACTTTCAGACCCTACGTACACCCGGTAAAAGAGATCAGGAAGATATTTGCTTCGCATGGCTATGTACGCATGTCGCACAAGCTGGCATTCCCTTGGCATGTAGAAACTTATAGGAGAATTCGTGTGAATCTGCCCACAAGTCCGGAGAGTGGTAGCACGAATCCGGCTTAAACCGACTTTTCATAAGCTTCGTTCAACCACCCTTTAAGCTCCCCATCAATCTGATCGATACTTGTTATTTGCACCCTGTGCGTGCACATCGTTCCAAAAGGCCCTGAATTCTCAAGTCGTCGAGTTAATTCCTTACCGGCCAATTTGAGTCCCAGGTCTATTCTTGTTTTAGTCGCTGGTTTAATTAATGCAAATTGTCTTTTTCTGATAATACTCACACTACCCTTCTTTGGAGTTACAGTTACATCAGTGCCAAATTCTTTAACTACCTGAATAAGCGCGTTGTAAACAGGTCTGAGGTTTTCTTTTCCCTGGTATTGGTTTTCAACAAGATCCTGGGCTGTTTCATTTTTTTCTTTAGACAGCGTAACAATCGTATTCGCAAAGCCGTGGGTTATGCCATAGTCCGTTTTGAGGAATTTAACTGCTTCAGAGTGTTTGCCAAAAGATTTTGAACTGAGTAATTTTTTCCATTCTTCCAACGACTTTCCTGTTTTTTCAGGCATATTGTCGATCATTGTTTGCAGAGCTTTGTCCATTTCGTTTGTTTTATTGAAGCCAGTTGTTTGTCATCTCTTTGCGGAATTTACTAATGTAGGAAACTTTTGGTATGTACTAGAGATCGGAATATTCTTAACTAAAAATTGCGTCCCGAAAAACAGACAAACACGCAGAAATTTTAAAAAGGAATTTATGCGTCGAGCTCAATTGTTTCAATAAATTAAGAAAACCTAGTCAATACCAAATTGGTTTTTCTCCTCTTCTGACAAGGGTTCAAGGTGTTTGCTATTAAGAAAATCTTCTAAAGTCATAACATCCATCCACAAAATGGCCGAATTATCCCAGGATCCGGATATAATTCGACTGCCATCAGGAGAAAAAGCTATAGAGCTGATAATACTAGTGTGCCCTTTAAAAATCCAATATCGGCGTCCATTAATATCCCATAAGTACATATTTCCATCCTGGGAGGCCGTCAAAACAAACTGACCATTAGGAGAAAAGGCTGATGCACTTATTCCCCTTTTATGTTCATCAAACCTCCACAGTTCGTTTCCCTCTGAGTCCCACAATAATACGGACCCGTCTTCGTAACCAGTGATAAAATGTTCATCGTCTGGTGAAATAGCCACAGAAGATATACCGAATTTATCTGCTTTGAAGTTAATTAGTTCTTGCCCTTCCAGGTCCCACAGCCTTCCATTCCCATCACGGGAGCCCGTCATAAACCGTTTGCCATCAGCAGAAAATACTGCGCTTGTAATTCGCAAAGTATCTGCCTTAAACCGCTTCAAATTCCGGCCACTTTTAAAATCCCATAAATTAATGGTTGTTAAACCAGAAACTGCAAGAACACGTTGTCCATCAGGAGAAAAAGAAATTAAAGAGGTATAATGCAGTCGCGTATCCACCCTCTTAATTTCTATGCCTTTTAGGTCCCACAGATAGGCGGATCCACCATCAGAACATGTTAGAATATACTGATCATCAGGAGTAAAGGCTACATATTGGACTTTTCCACTATGCTCTTCAAATCTTGCTAATTCCTTGCCATGCTTGTCCCACAATCGAGCGGTATTATCTTCTGACCCTGTTAGAAGATGCTGACCATCTGAGGAAAATGCCACTGAAGTAATCCATCTGGTATGTCCTTCAAACCTAATCAATTCATGCCCCTGAAGAAACCATCGCCTTAATGTACCGTCGATTAATCCAGCAAAGATACTTCTACCGTCCTGGGAAAAGACTGTAGCGGAAACAAATAAATTTTGAGTATCGATCTTAAGTAGTTCTGTTCCGCTAAGGTTCCATACTCGTATTGTATTATCGTAAGAACTGCTCAGAATTCTTTGACCATTGCGAGAAAAAGCTACAGAATTTATCTCCTCAACATGTCCTTGAAAACTCCTCAACTTATTTCCTTGAAGGTCATATAGGCTAGAACTATTTCCGGAGGCAATAAGAAGATGTTTCCCATTGGGAGAAAATACGGCTGCATATATTGGGCCGGATCCGCCTTTAATTTCTAAAAGTTCCTGACCTTCAATATTCCAGAATCGGACAATCCCATCCCTGTTGCCGGTCATTATAATTTGACCATCCGGGGAAAACGCTACAGATATTACATTTTCATTACTCTTCTTATACCTTCTGAGAACAGATCCCTGGAAGTCCCACAATCGAGCCCCATTCGCATGAGAACCGGTTAGAATGTACTTACCATCGGGAGAAAAGGCAAGAGGGTGGACATCAGATTCTCCATGACTTTCATACCTCATTAATTCCTTTCCTTGCATGTCCCACAATCTAACCGTTTCATCGAAATGTGAAGCTCCAGTTAAAACATACTTCCCATCAGGTGAAAAAGCCACGGAGTGTATTCCCTGGGAATGACCTTCAAATTTCATCAATTCCTTGCCTTGATCATCCCAGATTCGGGCAGTGCCATCCTTGTAGCCAGCAATGATTCTTTGCCCATCGGACGAAAAGGCCAGACTCCCGATCCCGCTTTCGGAGCTGCTTACTATTTTGTAAAACTTATTGTCGCGATAAATAGTAGCTGCATCTTGCGCAATTATTGAGTTATCCGGCTGCCTTCTTATGGCTTCTTCTGCTAGTCTTAACCCTATAGTAGGATCGCTCTTTACCTGAGTTTTGGACTCCGATATCAGATAATTGGCTTGTACTTTTAACTTTTCCTCAGTGGCTATTCTGGTTTGCTCTTTCGCAATTTTAGTTTGCGTTTCTGCTTCCTTTTTTTGGGTGAGCGCATATAACCCAAAAAGTACAGCAGCGAATACCAAGGTGGTTAGGACACCAATTACTCCATAGGTTATCCTCTTAATCCTTTTATGCTGTTTTGTTGCTTCACCTACCATATCGCCTATTGGTTTGTGGTGTAATGTAGCAGCCAACAAGATTAATTTTTTCTTGAAATCTGGATTCTCCAAAATCAATTCTTCAGTAGAATATTCACCTCTAAAATCCACGTACAATGGTTCGTTCTTAAAAGATCCCGATAAATTCTGAGGGAGAGCGGTAGTTTTTGCCCAATCGAAATCATTAATAGATTCGTCCCAGGCCAATTCTCCATCCGTCAATACAACGAGAAAATTGTCTATTGACTTGTTGGTCTTCCAGTGCTCCACCTCTTTTTTGCACCATCTTGACTTAGCCGCAGCCTGGGATCCTAAAAAAATGAAAAATTCAGATTGGTTAAGACCTTCCTCAATTTTACCCCAAAGGTCAGGTGAGGCCGATAGATCATTCGCATCACGAAAAATATTAAGTGCTCTGCGTTTAAATAAAGGTTTTGCAAATTTTTCTAATGCCCTTTCAAGACTTGGCGCCAAATCGGAATCCTCCCGGTGGCTATACGAAATAAACGCGTTGTATTTCACGAGTCAGTAAGATATATTCTTAATTAAATAAGGGTCTTCATACGCTGATGATCAATCAAGATAGGGAAAGAGAGCAAATTATAAGTGTTCTTAGTTCAAGATGACCTATTTTGTTGCTTTAATACAAGCATAATTGTTAGCTGTGGTGGGATTTTCAACAGATTTTTCAAATTCTTCAAGGCATTCGGCATTATTAAAACCTGCCGTTTTTAGCATCTCTAAATGTTCACTCGGTTTTATACGCCCGCCTTCGTATTCATGGGTCGATTCCTCGGGTTTTATAAAATCTCCATTTAACAGCAGCCCTCCCTCGGGTAGAATTTCAAAGGACTTTTTGTAGACGTTATAAATGTTCTTCTTTTCAAAAAGATCGTGCAGGGCCCATGTAGAAACAACAATGTCCGGTGTTCTTTTAAGGTTCTTAGTCCAGTCAGTGTTGATCAGGTCGGCCTTCGTGAAGTCTATTCTTTCTTTATTTTCCTTTGTTCTTTCCGCGGCAATTTCCAACATCGATTCGGAAAAATCCAGGCCTTCATAGTTTATCTGGGGTAGTCTTTCCAATATATAGGATGCTAAAAAACCGGGGCCTATTCCTAATTCCAGGATGTTAGAAGTTTCGCCGGTATGGTTTAATATTTGCGCCAAAATAGTTTCAAACAGTTTTATCCTGGGCGAAGTTGGCTTGAATTTTTCTGCCCATTCTTTTGAATAGTCAGCATCGTCAAAATCATGTAAGGCTTGTATCTTCATTAATTGTTCATATTAGTGTTAATCCTTCTGTCTCACTCTACTACTTATTTTACACTTTCTACCTCGATAAAATCCGGCCCGCCATCAACAGGGTATCCATCAATTATATATCCAACAACCGTTACGCTCTGATCTATATAATTATCCAGATCTACAGAACTGCTTCTCAATGCGTAGCCCGAGATGGTATGCGTTCCATATTGATAGGTAGTGATTCCCTGTTTTTGGATTATTCCCTCTATTTCAAGCATATTGGAGTTGCTATTGTTCTCATTTTTACACGAAGCAGTAGCCATAACTACTATGAGTCCTATCAAAAGCAATTTAATTTTTTTCATTTCAATTTTTATTTCTAACTGTCCACTTATTCTATAATAAAGATCATTTATTGCTGCTAACGAAGATGTATCTCAATAGATTATTAGAAATGTAATTATTAGTAGGATATATTCATTAATTCGTGCATTACTTCACCATCGCCATTGGGTATCTCAAACTCTAGAAGTTCTGCTATGGTTACCGGTATATCTATCAATTGTCTTTCTATCTCTATAATTGTTCCCTGTTTAAAATCCGGGCCGCAGGCAAATAAGTTTATATGTCGGCAGCCTTCGCAATCATCGCCATGCGAAACAAATCCATCCGCTACCTCGTCCAAATGTCTGCCGTGGTCGTTGGTAACAAACAAAGTAGTAGTACCCTGGTAAAAGGAATCAGTTTCAATAAAATTCCAAAGATCATAGATATATTCATCAGTGTCCATAATTCCTTCAAGATAATCACTCCAGTTATTTGCATGACCTGCAGTATCTGGTGCCTTGAAATTAATAAGCACTAACTGCGGCTGATATGCCGATAATATCTCGGTTACCCGATCATATGTTGTGTTGTCCTCCCTATAACCACTTCCCAAACCATTATTTCCACAATTTGTAGCGGGCTTGTATTGGCCGTTCCATTCTTCATCAATGCAATCGGACAAAACCTCTAATTTATCCTTACTGGCAATTATCCAGTTGGCCGTGCTGTCTTTAGCGTATGCTCTGGACCAATGTTGAAATATAGAGGGGAATTGTGGCAATTCCAATCCACCGTTGTGAATTTCCTGATAATGACCGGTTGTTATCGCCGTATGCCCGGCATTCGTATAGGTAGGGCCGTTGTTATAAAAGTTAGTATAAACTACCCCTTTAGCTGCAAGTTCATTTGCCATTCTGGGAATATGCTGATGTGAGGGGTCTCCCCAGGTTTCAGAGTATCTGGGACCATCGATTACAACAATGATTACATTCCTTGTCTGGTATCCGTTGAGATCGGTCGAGTTGTTCTCACAAGACAGTGTGAAACTAAGGACCAGAATTGCCGTAACTAGATTCTTTGTTAATGCCTTCATGCTATGAATATAACGGTCTCTGCCATAATTTGTTGCGGTTTTATCAGCGGGAAGGACTAGGGCAAAATCTGCATAGCTACTATCAGGCAGGAAGCTTATAATCGTCGACCGTTAAGGTATTATAGCGGATAAAAAAATATTTCAATGTTATCTTAACCTACAAATTCAAGTTGATTTAGGCCCACTTTTTATGTTTAAAAAAATGATACATCCAATAACTCCAATCAAAAAAATAAGGGAAGTTAAATAAAACCAGCCCTCCAAGAATTCTATATTATCACTAAGGGAAACATCGGAAATCACGGTCTTTACCGCAGCAATCGCAATTAAAAGCATAAATACCGAAGTGGCAACTCCAGTCAAAATCAAAAAGAATTTGGAATAGCCACTAATTAAGGGATTTGTAACCCCATAAAATAATTTCAACCCACCGAGAAATAAAAGAAAAAACAAAATAAGACTGATGTGTTCAAATGGCGTGTATTTGAGAAAACCGCTCAAAAAAGTAACAATGCCCAGCAATATCATTATGTAAACGGTTCTTTTTAATTTCAAAAGATTTTTTTGATTCATGATACTTTTTGTTATTGAGTTGTAGCTGCCGGCTTTTTATATGTGTCCCAAAGGTCTTGTCTTCAGCTGTGGTTTAACCGGTATTGACAAGTAAATAATTCATATTCGGGCTGAAGAGTGCAACTTATCAGGATCTTCGACCTGGAATATTCCAATTTTCAGTTCGAACGTAGGAGGATATTCCAAGTTAGCAATTTTTTAAACACGCGGAGGGACTAAGGCTGAAGCTGTTACATCAGTAAATCACAAATTAATACAACTTATACAAATAATCGAGCGGGCCACACATTTTCGTATTGGACAGCGGCATCTATGCATTAGGTTTATTCTATATGAACTCCTAAAAAATAGAAATCATGATAATCATCGAACCCGAGTTTCCCGCGGGATGGGAAAAAGAACATCGATATCAATTTGCTGCGAAGAGCCCTGCAGGGCCGCACGTTGTGCTGTCGGGTGCCGTAGTACTTCACGCCAAGGGCGAAGAGGATGATCAATATACAGGATACGATGTACGGATCGTTGTAGGTCCCTGGTGGCGAGATGTAGCAAGCGTAGTACCGTTCGTAACCATCGCCGCTTTTGTTAATGACGACTGGGACTCGGTAGACGAGGCCGGTTGGGGTATAAGTAAACTGGAGTGGGACACCATTGGAGGTCCTAATACCCCGGCGCCCGATGAAGAAAGGATCCGTCTTAAATTTAACTTAAGTGTAAAGGGGGAAGGTTCTATGGTATTCAGAATTGCCTACCAGTTAACGGCAAGGGGCAGAAGGCTGGGTGTCAACGGACTTAATAGTCCAGGACCGGTACATTAATCTTTATAGAGCCGGATATAGAACTATCCCACCGAATGACAAAACAAGATTATAGGCATTGTTATTCACCACCTAGATCTTCAATTTTTGGCGGAGTCCATTTATTTCATTTGGAAGATTCCTTCTGGCCGGTTTCCATTTTGATTTGCCTGTTATTTATTTTTTGCACGTCTGATCTGAATCATAAAG
>JBPCUI010000078.1:0-5992 GCA_051011235.1 Flavobacteriaceae bacterium | reverse complement strand
ACCCTGAGGGTATTGCTGGAGAATGGCAACTGGTGGAAATGCTTGCGGACCCGGGCGACGGGAGTGGTGTTTTTAGCCCGGTAGATAGCGATAAAATGATAAGTATCCTCTCGGACGGCACCTATTCTTCCAACGGAAATCTCTGTGCATTCTCAGCGATGCTAGGTGATCCCAGTAGTGGAGTTTATGATGAAGAAGCAAATGGCTACCTTATTGATTGTGGTTCGCCCTTTCCTTCTCAATTACGTCTGAATTTGGTGGAGGGTGATTTGATCATCTCCTTTTTTTGCATCGAGCCTTGTCTGCAAAAGTTTAAAAGAATCGATTAGATCAGGGCGTAGAACTGGATACCTGCAGGACTTTGCCATTAAAGTACCGATGACTTTCCATGGCAAATCTTACTATATACCGTGCCATTTCCAGGGCATTTACTGGTGCTTTAAAGCCCGGGAAGGCCTCTTCAAGCATTTCTGTTTGTACTGCCCCAAGGGCCAGAGCGTTAAACGATGGTCCTGAATCCTTAAATTCTTCTGCCAACAACTCTGTGAGGGTAATGAGTGCACCTTTGCTCGAACTATAAGCCGAAAGGCCCGGAAATTTTAAACTTCCCTGGATCCCACCCATTGAGCTTATGTTAACAACATGTCCAGATTTTAACATAAAAGGTATAACGGTCCTTAAAACACTTACAACACCGAACAAATTGACATTGTAAACCGATTTGAACTCCTCATCTGTAGTTTCTAAAAATGGTTTATTGAGAAGGCTACCCGCGTTATTGATAAGAATATCTACCTGTTTCCAGTTTGCATCCAAAAAGGAATTTAAATGATTGAGGTCCTCTTTCTTTTCCAGGTCAAATGGAAATGCAGAAATAAGTTCATTACTCAATGAAAGTATCGGTTCCGGATTGCGCGACAAAGCCAAGACCGAATGGCCGTCTTCTGCGAACAATTTTGCAAGTTCGTATCCAATTCCTCTGCTACAGCCTGTAATAACAACCTTTGCCATTAATTGTATTTAATTTCTCGTTCACCAGCATTGGATAGACCCTCTATAACCGGGATCATCTTATTGACAATTTCAGCCATATGTCCGAAATCCATTCGAAAAGCCTCATCTCCAACCTTGTGATAATAATCGTAATTGGTAAAATCGAAAGTGCAATACGTTTGAGAAGGAACACCGAAAACCTGGTGAAATGCATAATTATCAGACCTTTGAAAAAGCTGGTATTGCTTGGCTTGAGGTAAAAATCCAATTAAGTTTTCTCCAGCGTATTTATTGCAGAGGGCTGCCAGATTTGAATTCTCGTATCCTGTTAAATACATCAGATAATCCTGTCCTGCCATGGGTACCCCTGTCATTTCAAAATTGAGCATCGCGTACAAATCCAGTTGGTTATTTTTTAGACGTTCAGACAAATGAACTGATCCCAGGAGGCCCTTTTCTTCGGCGCTGAAGAGAACGAAGAGCAAACTTCTTTTATTGGTTCGGTGAGTACCAAAGTACCTGGCAATTTCCATAACGGTTGAGGTTCCGGAAGCGTTGTCATTGGCACCATTGGCAATCTTGTCATCTGTGGCCGAACTTATAATTCCAACATGATCATAATGAGCCCCGATGACGATATACTGCTTGGCTAATTCCCTGTCTTTACCGGGAACCAAACCAACAATATTATATGAAGGTACTTCATAATTTGACAGCGTGTCGCGATAAGAATCGAAATAAGTTTGCACTCCGTTGTTCTCAAAATATGTCTCAATAAAGCCCGCGGCTGTTTCAATCCCTTCAGAACCGGATTCGCGTCCCTTCAAAGCGTCAGATGCCAGGAAACTCAGTATCTCTTTTAGCTTAACAGAATCTGTGTGAACGGTATTAGCAGCAATTGTGGAGTCAGAATTTGCACCTCCGGCAGTAATATTATTATCGATTATTTGAGATTTCAGGCCTTCAGGTCTGTCTGGTGATACTTCATTGCTTACTACCATAGTACGATTCCCCGTACCGCAGGAACCGAGTATGGCAAGGCAACTAACAATAAACAATCGTTTCATATGATCTGCACTAAGATAAAAAAGCATCCACAAATAAGAAGGATGCTTTTTGGTATACTCGTATTATTATAAACTTGTTGCTTTTTAAGCCTAAGCCAGCATGGTAACCGGATTTTCCAGATATGCTCTTAGGGTCTGCAGGAATTGTGCTCCTGTAGCACCATCCACCGTTCTGTGATCACAAGCCAAACTTAGTTTCATCGTATTTCCTACCACAATCTGACCATCCTTCACAACCGGCTTCTGAACGATAGCGCCCACAGAAAGTATAGCAGAATTAGGTTGGTTGATGATCGAGGTGAACTCTAAAATCCCAAACATTCCTAGATTAGAAACTGTAAATGTGCTTCCTTCCATCTCTGCCGGTACAAGCTTTTTGTTCCGCGCCCGACCTGCAAGGTCTTTTACAGATGTCCCAATTTGGGTAAGGCTCATTTGATCTGTAAATTTTAGAACAGGAACAACCAGACCATCTTCCACTGCTACAGCCACTCCTATATGAATATGATGATTATATCGTGTTGTATCTCCATTCCAGGTAGTGTTTACCTGAGGATGATTTCTCAATGCCATTGCGCAGGCCTTTACCACTAAATCGTTAAAGGAAACTTTGGTATCGGGCAGTTCATTAATCCTGGCCCTGGATTGCATCGCCTGGGTCATATCTACCTCAATCATCAGATAGTAATGAGGTGCCGTAAATTTGGATTCCCCAAGACGTTTTGCAATTACTTTACGCATCTGAGAATTCTTCTTCTCTTCACTGCTCTCTTCGCCAACAGGCAAATGAACAACGGCGGCAGCCGGAGTTGAGCTTGCGGCCTCGGAATCCGGGATCGGCTTAGCCTCTGGAGAAGGTGAAGCTTTATAATCTTCTATATCTCTTTTTATGATCCTTCCGTGATCTCCGCTGCCCTGAACAGTTCTCAGGTCTATTCCTCTTTCTTCAGCCATCTTTTTAGCCAAAGGAGATGCAAAGATGCGCTGGCCTTCTGTCGCAACAACAGGGCTGGCCTTTGTTTCATTGGTAGTACTCGTCTTTGCCGGCGTTTCAGAAGATGTTGTATCAACGGGAGATTGATCAGTTGTAGACTGGGCATTTAACACCGCTTCAACATTTGTGCCTGCCGGGCCAATCACTGCGAGCACATCATCGACAGGGGCAGATTCGCCTTCCTGGATTCCAATATGGAGCAGCGTACCGGTGTGAAATGATTCAAACTCCATGGTGGCTTTATCTGTTTCAATTTCTGCGAGAATGTCACCTTCTTCCACCTCATCCCCTACTTTTTTAAGCCAGGAAGCTACCGTCCCTTCCTCCATGGTATCACTAAGCCTTGGCATGGTTACAACAGTGACGTCTTCGGGTATTTCAGCAACTGGCAAAACTTCTTCTTTTGCCGGGCTAGGTTCACTTGGCTTATCGTCTGATTCAGTTTTTTCAATAGCCACTTCGGCGCTTCCTGAACCGTTAAGAAGCCCTGAAATATCTTCGCCTTCTTCACCGATTATAGCCAATAGTGTATCTACCGGAGCACCGTCCCCTTCGGGAATGCCTATATGCAACAGGGTACCTTCATGGAAGGATTCGAATTCCATGGTAGCTTTATCAGTTTCGATTTCTGCCAGGATATCTCCTTCTTCCACCTTATCCCCTACATTCTTAATCCATTTAGCCACGGTTCCCTCTTCCATGGTATCGCTCAATCTCGGCATCGTAATTACTTCGGCCATTCTCTATAATTTGTGTTGTAAAAATGGATAATTTTCTTGTTCATATACCATGTCGTACATCTGATTAACAGGTGGATACTCGGATTCTTCGGCAAACTTCTCACATTCCTTTACCCGTTCCTTAACCCGAACATCAATGGCTTTTATCTTTTCTTCAGAGGCGTATTTCTTCTCTTTTATTACTTCCAACACCTGGGTAATCGGATCTATCTTTTTGTATTCTTCAACTTCGGTCTTTGTCCTGTAATGCTGTGCGTCCGACATGGAGTGACCTCTATATCTGTAGGTTTTCATTTCCAGGAATGTTGGTCCGCCCCCAGAACGGGCCCTTTCAATAGCTTTGTGCATTTCTTCGGCCACCGCAACCGGGTCCATACCATCTACCGGTCCGCAAGGCATTTCGTAGCCGAGACCTAATTTCCAAATATCCGTAGTATGTGCTGTACGAGCAACAGAGGTCCCCATTGCATATCCATTATTTTCACAAATAAATACCACAGGTAATTGCCAAAGCATAGCCAGATTAAATGTTTCGTGTAATGATCCCTGCCTTACTGCACCATCACCCATATAACACAGAGTAACTGAATCCCGCTTAAAATATTTATCCGCAAACGCAAGGCCGGCTCCAAGCGGTATTTGGCCACCAACGATCCCGTGCCCGCCGTAGAAGCGATATTCTTTTGAGAATATATGCATGGAACCGCCCATTCCCTTTGAAGTACCTGTAACCTTACCAAATAATTCGGCCATTACCCTCTTTGGGTCCTCGCCCATACCTATAGGTTGCACGTGATTTCGATAGGCAGTGATCATTCGGTCCTTTTTGAGATCCATGGCGTGTAATGCTCCGGCCAGAACAGCTTCTTGTCCATTGTATAAATGAAGAAATCCGCGGACTTTCTGTTGAATGTATACGGCGGCAAGTTTGTCTTCAAATTTGCGCCAAAACAGCATATCCTCATACCATCTCAGGTAGACTTCTTTGGTAATTTTTTCCATTCAATAACTGCTGTATTAAGTAAAATTCAAATACCTGAGCACTCTTCAAGTTCCTCTTCCCCGATCAGGCGGAATGACAAAAATACACATTAAATCTATAGCTAAAAAAAATTGACATATTTCGTTAGTCTTCGCCAATTTTAAACAATTAGGGCAAAGCTTCAAGCCTATCAAAGAGGTAGAATGCGCCTATTTTAAATAAGAATTTCCAAAGCTAAGCGGCAGGAGATCTGCCATCGAATCAGACCTGTAAACAACACCTGTTTCGCCACGCATTATAATCGTGATCGGATTATCCTGATTTTGTTCATATTCTGAAATAGCCTGTCTGCAATTGCCGCAGGGTGCCGCGGGTTTACCCACCTTTACCCTGTCAGAACCGGCCGATATGGCAACAGCTTTAATAGGAATCCCGGGAAATCTGGCCCCGGCCTGGAAAACTGCCACACGCTCTGCACATAAGCCTGAAGGATAAGAAGCATTCTCCTGATTATTCCCAATAACGATTTCATTGTTGTCTAATAAAACCGCCGCGCCAACCCGAAAATGTGAATATGGGGCATAGGCGTTGAATCTGCTTTTTTCAGCAATATCCAAAAGTTCTTTCAGATGAGCAGGCAGCTCCTCCGGATTATCGTATACGGTAAGGACAAAAGAAATGTGCTTTTCGTGCATTAGCTGCAAATAAATGCTTTGAGTACAAAAATAAAAAAACCTGCCGCATGACAGGTTCTTATTTTTTCTTTTCTAGGAGCACTTAGTTTACGAACTCCTCACCCAGGTAGAAGGTAAGCGAAAATCTAAGTGTGTTTTCCAGCGGATTGGTAACCTTGGAAGTTGCGAAGAGATAAGAGAGATCTATTTGCGCAGACTTAAATTTAAATCCGGCACCAAGGGTAAAGTATTGTCTGGATCCTTTTTCTTCACTTTCGTGAAAATAACCGGTCCTTATCATAAAGGCGTCTTGATAAGCGTATTCAGCACCAAGGGCCCATGTTATTTCTTTTAACTCCTCACTGAAGCCATCGGGTGCATCGCCAAAGGATTTGAACATACCTTCGAACCATCCGATCATCTGGTACTCTTCATTGTCTGCAGACTCAATAACGCCATCCCCATTAAAATCCTGAGGAGTTGGAACCAAGAGTTTATTGAATTCAAGATTCAGGCCGAGTACATTATCCGCATCAAAGATA
>JBPCUI010000077.1:0-32219 GCA_051011235.1 Flavobacteriaceae bacterium | reverse complement strand
GGAATACTACAAGACAGTTCGTTGACTTGCAGGCTATAAGAACGGCCATAAAAATACTGGGCTTAAACCGCATAGAATATGATATTTGTCAGTTGCTTGCGGCAGGTCCCACATAATGAAGAAAGAGATTAACCGTGTTAAGTAAAGTTATTAATGAAAAAAGGATCACCCCGTACGCTTTGCGCACAGGGCGATCCAAAGGGATAAAATCCTGTATCCGGCAGGTTTACGTTAGTCCGTACTTAAATAATTAGTACAGTGACTGTATTATTCACCGTGCATCCAGGTCTTTTTAGCCAGGAGTACATCTTCAGTTTCCTCATGATCTTCATCAGGAACACAACAATCCACGGGGCATACCGCAGCGCATTGAGGTTCTTCGTGAAAGCCTTTACACTCAGTACATTTATCGGGAACTATATAGTAAAATTCTTCAGAAATTGGTTCATTTTCAGTATCTGCATCTACTTCCCGTCCATCTGGCGTAACCGTTGAGCCGTTAAGCGCCGTTTCATCTGAGTAAGACCATTCCTGATCCGGTTCATAGATTGCATTGTTAGGACATTCCGAAATGCATGCATCACAATTGATACATTCGTCTGTAATAATAATAGCCATAATTATACTTTAAAATACGGGGTGAAATTATAATTCTATTTTCTACGGATCAATGACAAAAGTCATAATTCGGTGCTAAAGGTGCAATTATATTTGACTCCTTTAATCTGGTCTGCTTTATTTTTGATAAATTTAAATAAAAATAGTTAAACCCCATAGCTTATGATTACAGCTAAAGAACGTCAGCAACAAGAGGTGTTAGAAGCGGTTGTGGTTCGATTTGTCGGCGATTCCGGTGATGGTATGCAACTGACCGGGAGTCAGTTTTCAGATACTTCGGCCATGTTTGGTAATGATGTCGCTACTTTTCCCAATTACCCTGCCGAAATCAGGGCTCCACAGGGAAGCTTGTATGGTGTCTCAGGTTTTCAGGTTCATATAGGCAGTGTTGAGATCAGTACACCTGGGGACAATGTGGATCTTTTGGTGGCCATGAATCCAGCCGGCCTTAAAACGAATTTACATGCTGTAAAGCCTGGTCATTCTATCATTGTAGATATTGATTCCTTTAACAAAAAGAATCTGGAGAAGGCCCATTACGAATCCAATCCCCTGGAAGATGGAAGCCTGGATAGTTTTCAGATCATTGAGGTGCGTATGACTTCATTGACCAAGGAAGCTCTCAAGGATGTGCAGGGTCTGGATAATAAAAGCATCGTGCGCAGTAAGAATATGTTTGCTTTGGGTATGGTGTACTGGATGTACAATCGATCAACAGAATACACCGTCGAATTCTTCAACAAGAAATTTAAATCCAAGCCGGCAATCATTGAGGCCAATACCAAGGTGTTGAATGCAGGTTTCTATTTTGCTGAAACCCTTGAGCTCATTCCAAATTCCTATACAGTGGCCCCGGCTAAAATGGCCTCGGGCACCTATCGGATCATAATGGGGAATACGGCCGCTGCATGGGGATTTCTTGCAGCTGCTGAGAAGTCGGGTCTGGATTTATTTCTTGGATCTTACCCAATTACCCCGGCCTCGGACATTCTGCACGAATTGGCCAAGCACAAGCATTTTGGGGTTAAAGCATTACAGGCCGAGGATGAGATTGCCGGAATTAGTTCCGCGATCGGCGCAGCCTTTGCTGGCGACCTCGCTATTACCACCACTTCTGGTCCTGGGCTGGCGCTTAAGGGCGAAGCATTAGGCCTGGCCATGATGCTGGAATTACCGCTGGTAGTTGTGGATGTACAAAGAGGAGGGCCTTCTACAGGTTTACCTACCAAAACAGAGCAGTCCGATCTATTACAAGCCCTGTATGGCAGAAATGGTGAAAGCCCCGTTATAGTGATCGCAGCAAGTACACCGGCCAATTGTTTCAATTATGCCTACACGGCATCAAAACTGGCCCTGGAGCATATGACTCCTGTATTACTTCTTACAGACGGGTATATTGCCAACGGATCCGCACCCTGGAAAATCCAGTCGACCTCCGATATGCCGGATATTGATCTTCGAAAAGTTAAAAATGCAAACGATAGCTGGCATCCTTATGACAGGAATAAAGATACACTCGCCAGGGACTGGGCAGTGCCCGGAACGCCGGGTTTAGAACACAGAGTTGGTGGGTTGGAGAAAGACAGTGTTACCGGAAATGTTTCATACAATCCGGAAAACCATCAACACATGACAAACATCAGGGCTGAAAAGGTGCAGAGAGTACAGAATTTCATCCCCAAAATGAAAACAGAATTTAGTCAGGAAGGTGATCTTCTGATTGTTGGCTGGGGAGGCACCTACGGCTCTCTATACGCCGCAATCAAACAACTCAAAAATGAGGGCTATAATAACGTTGGGCTCGCACATTTTAATTATATCAATCCACTTCCACCCAATACGGAAGAGGTGCTCAATAATTTTAAGAATATCCTGGTTTGTGAACTGAACTCAGGTCAGTTTGTTACTGTCCTAAGAGCCACTTTCCCCGACCGCGATTACAAACAGTACAATAAGGTACAGGGTCTTCCTTTCGGAAACAACGAATTGGCCGAGAAGTTTAAACAATATCTCTAAAAAATGGATACAGCAGTAAAAGAATATACGTTTAAGGATTTTGCAAGTGACCAGGAAGTACGTTGGTGCCCGGGTTGTGATGATTATGTAATCCTGAGGGCAATGCAAAAGGCACTTCCCGAAATGGGCGTGAAAAAAGAAGATGTTGTTTTTATATCGGGTATTGGGTGTTCTTCCCGATTTCCATATTATATGGACACATATGGCATGCACAGTATTCACGGAAGAGCGCCTGCAATTGCATCTGGTGTAAAACTTGCCAATCCTGATCTTCAGGTTTGGGTCATTACCGGAGACGGTGATGCAATGGCAATTGGAGGAAATCATTTTATCCATGTTTTGCGCCGCAATCTGGATTTAAACATCGTCTTATTCAACAATGAGATATACGGTCTTACCAAAGGTCAGTTCTCGCCGACTTCCACTGTTGGTCAGAGGACCAAATCATCACCTTACGGCAATACACAACCTCCTTTTTTACCAGGAGAATTAGCTATTGGGGCAAAAGCCAGATTTTTTGCCAGAGTCGGGGGTAATACGCCACGCGAGATGACACAGGTGTTTATGGAAGCGGCCAAATTCAAGGGGACATCACTTATAGAAGTATTACAGAATTGCCCGATTTTCAACGATGGTGCTTTTGCCAAATACACCGATAAGAATGTGCGTGAAGACAAGCAATTGTTTCTGGAACACGGCAAACCAATGATCTTTGGCAAGGAGCGAGATAAGGGTCTCGTGTTAAACGGATTAAAGCTTGAAGTAGTAACAATTGGTGAAAACGGTATTACAGAAGAGGATTTACTGGTCCATGATGCGGAAGCGCAGGATCCGACCATGCATCAGATTTTGGTTCGATCGGATTACCCCATGGTTACCGGTATCATTCGCAGCTTTCCTGATGTCACATTTGAAGAAAGGGTAAGTGAAGTCACAAAACAGGTGAAGGCCGATTCCAGTTTTAGTAAAACGGATGACCTGTTCTTCTCCGGTGAAACCTATGAGGTAAATTAATTGAACAGCTGAATAAAATGGGATCTGAAGCTATCATTGTATTTTTTCTGTCGGGTATAGTACTGGTAGCCGGGGCAAACTTTATGTCTAATTTGATTTCTCATAAGTCGGACAACCCGCAAAAAAGAGAACCCTATGAAAGCGGCATAGCAACCATCGGTCCAACCTGGGTACAATTTAAAGTGGGTTACTATCTCTTTGCCATTCTCTTTCTGATATTTGATGTTGAGGTGGCATTTCTGGTACCCTGGGCGGTGGTGTATCAAGGAATTGGAGCTGTGGCTTTTATTGAAGTACTGATTTTTCTAATCATTTTAGGTTTAGGCCTGTTATACGCATGGAAGAAAGGAGCATTGCAATGGGAATAGAAAAAAATAATCAAATACCAGAAGATTTTCCGGGGAAAGTAATTCCTGGCGGCAACGGGGCAAATATTGTGGTTACCAATCTGGATAAGATAATAAACTGGGGAAGGGCCAATTCACTCTGGTCACTTTATTTCGGAACCAGCTGCTGCGCCATAGAGATGATGCAGACAGGAGCTTCCCGACATGATTACTCGCGATTCGGATTCGAAGTTGCAAGGCCATCTCCGCGACAGGCAGATCTTATCATTATCGCCGGGACTATAGTGAACAAAATGGCTCCGGTATTGAGAAGGTTATACGATCAAATGGCAGAACCACGCTATGTTATCGCTATGGGGGCCTGCGCCATTTCAGGAGGCCCGTTCTTTTATAATACCTATTCCGTAGTGAAAGGAGCAGATCACGTAATCCCTGTAGACGTATATGTACCTGGGTGCCCGCCGAGACCCGAAGCACTCCTAGAAGGTATGCTGATGCTTCAGGATAAAATCCGCACCGAAAACCGAAAAAATAAAAAGAACCCCATCGAAGGATTCGACCAGGGATTGTAAAGAATACAACATGACCAATGAAGCGCTGCAACAACTGATAGCTGCCTGGATTCCCGATCTGGAGTTTTGGGAAGAAGGATCCGAATTCTTAAATATTGAGGTGGTGCCAAAACAGTTGCACAATTTAATGTCCAGACTTAAAGATGATGATGCGACGCGCTTTGATTACCTGTTTTGTTTGAGCGGCGTGGACTGGGAAGAGAGTTTGGGGGTTATTTACCACCTGGAATCTACAGAGCACAGGCATTGTATTGTAGTTCGTGTTAAAACCCAGGACAGGGATAATCCGAAAATTGATACAGTAAGTGATATATGGTATACAGCGGATTTTCACGAAAGAGAAGTCTTCGATTTTTTCGGTATAGAGTTTAACAATCATCCGAATCTCAAACGTCTGTTCCTGACAGACGAATGGGAGGGATATCCGCTTAGAAAAGATTATGAAGACGAAATAAACATGATCATCAAGTAAACGTCATGGAAACTACAACGGTTCCAAGTAATTTTAAGTCCGAGGAGTATTTCATCAATATGGGACCTCAGCACCCGGCGACGCATGGCGTACTCCGACTATTACTTACCATCGACGGAGAGATCATTAAAAAAGTGGAGCCCGACCTCGGATACATACACCGCTCTATCGAAAAGATGTGTGAGCGAGACAGCTATCAGCAAATCGTCCACCTGACAGATAGAATGGACTATCTCTCGGCCAATATTAACAATGAGGCGGTTTGTCTTTGTGTTGAAAAAGCACTACAACTGGAAATTCCAGAACGGGTTAAAGTAATCCGCACCATTATCGGCGAACTGACCCGGATTTCTTCGCACTGTTTGTGGTGGGGTGTTATGGGGATGGATGTTGGAGCGCTAACCACCTTTTTTTACGGTTTTAGGGACCGGGAGATGCTAAACGATATTTTCGAAGAAACCTGTGGTGCAAGACTCACCATGAATTACAATGTTCCTGGTGGACTTATGTTCGATATACACCCGAACTTTGTTCCCAGGGTTAAAAAATTTATTGCGCATTTTAAGACCAAAATTCCGGAATACGACCGGTTGCTGACAGGGAATGTAATATTCCAAAAACGCACAAAAGGCGTGGGCGTACTGAGTAAGGAAGATGCCATTTCATTTGGCGCTTCCGGACCAGTTGCAAGAGGTTCGGGATATTCCTGCGATGTTAGAAAATACAATCCTTACAGCGCTTTGGAACAAGTGAGCTTCAGTGAAGCTTTACGAACCGAGGGCGATACCTTTGCACGGTATTCCGTGCGCATCCAGGAGTTATGGGAATCCCTGTCGATTGTTGAACAACTGATAGATAATATTCCGGAAGGAGAGCACAGAGTAGCAACCAGAGCAGTGATAAAATTACCTAAAGGTGAGTTTTACCAAAGGGTAGAGACCGCCCGTGGTGAACTGGGTGTTTATGTCATCAGTACCGGAACTAAGAGTCCGTATCGACTCAAATTCAGATCGCCCGGATTTTCTAATCTATCCCTCCTCAACCATATTGCTGTTGGGGGTAAGATCGGTGATCTGGTGGCCACCATGGCCACGCTAGACCTGGTAATACCCGATATTGATCGATAGAAGAGCCTATGATTAATTTTTTAAGTATAACAAAGAGCGTTCACGAGTGGCTACTGAGTATCATGCCCGAATCCGCAGCGCATATTGTAGAGCTTGTCCTGATCGCTCTGGTATATCTCGGTATATTCTCTATCGCAGGTCTGTTTTTGGTGCTTATGGAAAGGAGGGTAGCCGCCTGGTTTCAACAACGCGTAGGTCCGAACAGGGTGGGCTTTCAGGGATTGCTACAAACGATGGCCGATGCACTAAAATTACTTTCAAAAGAGCTTACGGGTACTGAGAAAGCCGACTCATTTCTATATAATTTGGCTCCCTATTTTGTGATTATCTCTTCGCTTATGGCGTTGAGTGTTTTTCCCTTTACACGTGAATTCCAGGCCTTTGATATCAATATCGGTCTGTTCTTCCTGATAGCGGTTTCTTCCATTGGAGTTATAGGAATATTGCTTGGCGGATGGGGAAGTAACAACAAATATGCACTTATAGGTGCCATGCGCAGCGGTGTTCAAACAATAAGTTATGAGCTTTCAGTTGGTCTCTCATTACTTACTATGGTATTACTTACAGGCACACTTCAGCTATCACAGATCGTCGAAGTACAGAAAAGCGGTTGGCTTATCGTTCAGGGGCATATCCCGGCAATCGTAGCATTTATGATATTTATGATCTCGGGCACGGCAGAGACAAACCGCGCTCCTTTCGATATGGTTGAAGCGGAATCCGAATTAGGTGCAGGATTCCACACCGAATATTCCGGAATGAAGTTCGCCTATTTTTTCCTGGCAGAGTTTATCAATATGTTTATTATCTGTGCGATAGCCACAACTGTATTCTTCGGAGCCTGGCTCTCACCTTTTGGAATTACCGAAAGCATTCCCGTGCTAGGTGTTTTTTGGTTCTTGTTAAAGACGCTGATCCTGATTTTCCTGATGATGTGGTTCAGGTGGACTTTCCCGCGATTGCGAATTGACCAACTGCTGACGCTGGAATGGAAATATCTGTTACCCATGAACCTATTGAATATTGTAATAATGGCTGTACTGGTATGGCTTAATCTAACTATAAAGTTTTAGGACAATGAGTTATTTCTCCGATATATACAATGGAATCAAAACCCTTCTTACTGGGATGAGTGTTACAGGGAAATATTTCTTGAATTCCAGAAAAGGCGTTATTACACAACAATATCCGGACAACCGTGAAACTCTTACCATGTTTGAACGGTTTCGCGGAGAAGTGATCATGCCACACGACGAGCAAAATGAGCATACCTGTACAGGGTGTCAGAAGTGTGAAATTGCCTGCCCTAACGGTTCTATAGAGATTATTTGGGATCGGGGAATTGATGAATACAGCGGCAAGAAAAAGAAAAAAATAGACAAGTTTGTTTACCATCTCAGCCTATGCACCATGTGCGGGTTATGTATTGATGTCTGCCCTACAGATGCCATCGTATGGGGCCAAAACTTTGAAAATTCTGTTTATGACAGAACCAAACTCACGCGGGTATTGAACAGACCGGGGTCTAAATTAAGAGCAGGGGTAGAAGATTAACCTATGGAGAGAATTATATTCTATGTTTTAGCATTCGTTATCATCGCGATGGCAATAGCCTCTGTGAGTAGTCGTAAAATGTTGCGCTCCGTTATTTATCTGGCGTTTGTCCTGATCAGTATAGCAGGTATCTTCTTCCTTATAGATTACAATCTCCTGGCAGCCATCCAACTCACCGTTTATGCAGGTGGAATAATAGTGCTGATCATCTTTTCAGTTTTGCTGGTGCACCACATTGAAATGAGGCTAGAGATGGCCTCCACAATAAAAAGAATTGTAACTGCGGTCTTGTGTTTGATCGGGATCAGTGTCTTCTTATACACCCTATACGGATACGATTTTAAGACTGTGGAAAATACGAATACAATTACTACCGCCGATATTGGTGAACGCTTGCTCAGCCTTGGTGAAGGGGGATTTATCTTACCGTTCGAGGTAATCAGTGTGTTACTGCTGGCGGCAATGATCGGCGCAATAGTGATCGCAAAAGGAAAAAAACTTATGGATAAAAATAACCAACCAACATGATTCCAGGTGTTAGCATCTACGAAATACTGACCGTAACCTCTATTCTCTTTTTTATAGGTATTTATGGATTTATCACGAGGAAGAATCTTATTTCTATTTTGATTTCCGTTGAATTGCTGATGAACGCATCGGTTGTCAATTTTGTGGTCATCAATAAATACTTGTTTCCCGATGTTCTTCAGGGGGCTGTTTTTTCCATTTTTATAATCGCAGTGGCGGCAGCTGAAACAGCATTGGCGGTTGGCATTATTATCAACCTTTACCGACAGATCAGCTCTGTGGAAGTAAAAGAAATTGAGACATTGAAATACTGAAGTTAAAGTTCTATGAATTATACCAATGTAATATTAATCCCTCTCATACCACTGGCAGTATTCCTCGTCTTAGGGATATTCTACAATCGAATTAAGCCGGCCTTTTCGGGTTATATTGGTGTCCTCGGGCTTGCCGTCTCTACGCTGCTGTCCTTCAAAACAGCATATGATTACTTCTTCGTATATGGAAAAGTTGGCGATGCCTATCAAGTCCTGATTCACAAGACTGTCTGGATGAATTTTACCGATACCCTTAGTATAGACATGGGGGTATTGGTCGACCCGATCTCCATTATGATGCTACTGGTAGTCTCAGTGGTGTCACTAATGGTTCATATTTACAGCCGGGGATATATGAAAGGCGATGCCGGTTATACAAAGTTCTTTTCGTTCCTGTCTTTATTTACCTTCTCTATGTACGGCCTTGTACTGGCAACCAATTTATTTCAAATTTATATTTTCTGGGAGCTCGTCGGTGTGTCTTCATACCTGCTGATTGGATATTACTACACCAAGCCCACGGCAGTTGCTGCAGCTAAGAAAGCATTTATCGTAACCCGTTTTGCAGATCTCGGATTTCTAATTGGAATTCTCATTATCGGATATTATACCGGCACCTATGATTTTGAGATCCTGAACGATCCTCAAGGCAGCCCGATTCTCAGCTGGGCTTCCGCTTCATTTATGGGTTTATCAGTTCTTAGCTGGGCATTATTGTTGATTTTTATCGGCGGAGCAGGAAAGTCGGCAATGTTTCCGCTGCACATCTGGTTACCAGATGCCATGGAAGGCCCCACCCCGGTATCGGCACTGATTCATGCAGCCACCATGGTAGTTGCAGGCATCTATCTCGTAGCACGGATGTTTCCTATGTATTATTTTGTTGAAGAAGGGATCATTCTTGAAGTTGTGGCATTTGTGGGTGCCTTTTCAGCCTTATTCGCCGCAATTATCGCCATCACCCAAAACGACATTAAGCGCGTACTGGCATATTCAACAATGTCACAACTCGCCTATATGATGCTGGCACTTGGTGTATCCGGATATGAGGGCGAAGAAGGGCTCGGATATATGGCCTCAATGTTCCACTTGTTTACTCACGCCATGTTCAAAGCGCTGTTATTCCTTTGTGCCGGTTCTGTGATCCATGCGGTACATAGCAATTTCCTTAAAGACATGGGTGGTCTGCGCAAGTATATGCCGATAACGCATATCACTTTTCTTATTGCAGCCCTCGCCATAGCGGGTGTGCCTCCACTGGCAGGATTCTGGAGTAAGGACGAAATCCTGGTTGCTGCCTTTGAAAAAGATATCATACTATATGTCGTCGGGCTTTTTGTAGCAGGCTTAACCGCATTTTATATGTTCCGAATTTACTTCGGTATTTTCTGGAGCAAAGAACCTAAATACGAGAAATTGCCGCATGAATCTCCTTCATCTATGACCGGTCCTTTAATCGTTCTTGCAGTGTTGAGTGCAGTTGTTGGCTTTATTCCTTTCAGTGAATTTATAACGGCCGACCGGATGCCGTTTAATGCACATATCAATTTTCCATTGGCAGCGATTGCGGTATTAATGGGCTTGGTGGGAATTGCTCTCGCCTGGCTGTTTTATAAGAAAGAAAATGAATTGCCTCAAAAATTTGCCGCAGGTTTGGGCAATCTGTATACCTGGGCCTATCACAAGTTTTACATCGATGAAGTTTACCTTTTCATTACCAGGAATATACTTTTCAAAAGAGTGGCCGAACCAGCTGCCAAGTTCGACAGAAAATATGTCGATGGCAGCGTAGTTGGACTTGGCAATAGTACCGTTAGAACTTCGGAAAAAATTAAAGGGATGCAATCCGGAAAGATCCAGGATTACGCCATGGCCTTCGTGGCCGGCATTTTGGCTATAGCCATTGTATTCATTTATTTCTGGACTGAATAACCTAGATATATGGATATATTATCACTTTTTCTAATTGTTCCGCTTTTTACCATCCTCGGGCTGGTTTTTACCCGTAACCTAAACCAGGCCAGATGGGTAGCA
This sequence comes from Flavobacteriaceae bacterium, assembly GCA_051011235.1. GTDB lineage: Bacteria > Bacteroidota > Bacteroidia > Flavobacteriales > Flavobacteriaceae > JAHEJJ01. The sequence goes on along the minus strand of JBPCUI010000077.1, from coordinate 21,623 downwards.
CTGCTTGGTGCTCTGGTACAGTTTAGTATGGCGGTAAATCTCGTATTCGCCTATATGAAGGAAAGAGCGGTCAACGATGCGATCATGCTTTTTACCAGAGATTTAGTTTGGTTTGAACCGTTCAATATCCATTACAGTATTGGTGTAGACGGAATATCGGTAACCTTGTTGGTGCTGACCAGTATTGTGGTTACCGCCGGTGTCTTTATATCCTGGAAAATAAATGATCTGCCCAAGGAATTTTTCATTTCGCTAATTGTTCTGGCAACAGGGGTTTACGGGTTTTTTATAAGCCTGGATCTCTTCAGCATGTTTGTCTTCTTCGAACTCGCAGTAATTCCAATGTATCTCCTTATCGGCATCTGGGGATCAGGAAAAAAAGAATTTTCAGCAATGAAGCTAACACTCATGCTCATGGGTGCATCGGCCGTTTTGCTGGTAGGTATTTTGGGTATATATTTTAGTTCGAATACTGGCGGAGGTGGATTCACTTTTAATATTCTTGAATTGGCTGCGGCCAAAATTCCTTTCGAAGCCCAAAAATTATTCTTCCCTTTCACCTTTATTGGATTTGCAGTTATCGGGGCACTATTCCCGTTTCACACATGGTCTCCGGATGGTCATGCTTCGGCTCCAACTGCAGTATCTATGCTCCACGCAGGTGTATTGATGAAATTAGGAGGATACGGTGTTTTTAGAGTAGCTCTTTATGTGTTGCCGGAAGGAGCCATTCACTGGTCGTGGATATTTATTTTCCTGTCGGCATTCGGAGTTATTTACGGTGCTTTTGCCGCCCTAAAGCAGACAGATCTAAAATACATAAACGCTTATTCGTCTGTGAGTCATTTGGGCCTGGTTCTATTCGCATTATTGATGTTCAACAAAACGGCCTGGAACGGAGCCATTATACAATCCCTTTCACATGGTTTTATGACCGCCCTTTTCTTTGCATTAATTGGAATGATCTATGAAAGGACCCATACACGTGATGTGACCAAAATGGGCGGATTGCTTAAAGTCATACCCTTCATCTCTGTCACCTACGTGATTGCAGGTCTGGCCTCATTGGGACTGCCGGGATTTAGTGGTTTTGTGGCCGAAATGAACATTTTTGTAGGAGCTTTTGAACACGAAAATATATTCTATAGGATCGCAACTGTTGTTTCCGTATCGGCCATAGTTGTAACGGCGGTCTATATATTAAGAGTGGTTGGGATAATGCTTATGGGACCTGTTCGCGACGAAGCCTACCTGAATTTTCCAGCTGTGACCTGGTATGAGCGATTAGGTATCGCGCTATTGCTCCTCCCGATTATCGGGATCGGCATAGCACCCTTATGGCTGAGTGACTTAATATACGAGAGTTTACATCCCTTTATACAGGGATTACTGTAATAACAACACTAACTGAGAAGTATATGAACTGGAGTAGCTTTTTGATCATGAGACATGAGGTATTGCTGCTTTTGATTGCGCTTACCATCCTTGTAGCAGAAATAATGCTGCCCAGGAATAAGAAAGAAAGTATTGTACACCTCGGAATATTCTTATTTGGTATCCACACCCTGATCGGGTTCTTACCATTAGGAGAAGATCAGCTGTTCGGGGGCATGTTCCGAACAAATGGTCTTATTCATTTAGTAAAAAATATTTTAAATATTGGGGTGCTGATTCTTCTGCTCCAATCTGCCGACTGGATCCGTCTTCATTTGATTGAAGAAAAGAAGGGATCCGAATTTTTTATCCTCTTGTTCTCCTCGCTGATAGGGATGTATTTTATGATCTCATCTGGCGACTTCCTTATGTTCTACCTCGGCCTTGAACTCTCCACACTACCGGTAGCAGCGCTGGCAGCTTATGAGGTAACAAAACGGGCCTCGAGTGAATCAGGGATTAAACTTATTCTTTCTTCGGCACTTGCTTCGGGTATTTCCCTATTTGGTATTTCACTACTCTACGCCAGCTGTGGTTCTATTTATTTTTCGGAAGTAATGACCTTTATCGAAAGCAGCAATCTTCCACTTATGGGTGTTGTACTGTTTTTTTCCGGACTCGCTTTTAAGATTTCACTGGTACCCTTCCATTTTTGGACTGCCGATGTTTATGAAGGGGCTCCTATAAGTATAGCCTCATATCTTTCCGTCATATCAAAGGGAGCTGCTGTGTTTATACTAACACTTCTACTGTTTACAGTATTGGGTTCACTGATAGAAATCTGGGACAACGTCATTTACGTATTGGCTGTAGCTACCATGTTCATCGGTAATCTCTTTGCATTAAGGCAGCAAAACATGAAACGTTTTTTGGCCTTTTCCTCGATTGCTCAGGCAGGTTTTATACTCCTGGGGATTATTTCAGGTACTACAATGGGTATGGCCACAGTAGTGTATTTTATACTGATCTACATATTTTCGAATCTGGCAGCTTTTGGTGTTGTCCAAGCTATTTCTAACCAAACCGGTAAGGAAAATATAGATGATTATGAAGGTTTGTACAGGTCGAATCCAAACCTTAGCCTTGTGATGATGCTGGCGCTTTTTTCTCTTGCGGGAATTCCTCCTGTGGCTGGATTTTTTGGAAAATTTTTCCTCTTTACGGCAGCTGCGAGCAAAGGATTCTACTGGCTCGTGTTCCTTGCAGTTGTAAATGTTACTATTTCTCTTTACTATTATTTATTGGTGATAAGGGCAATGTTCCTGAGAAAAAGTGAAAATCCTATCCCATTCTTTAAAAGTAATTTATATATGCGAATGGGTCTGGTTATTACTGTGATCGGCATATTGGTGCTGGGTATTTACAGCCCTGTATACGACTATATCTATGAATTGAGCATAAATCTAATGAAGTAACGATATGGGATTAGGCGGAAAACATCTCTTTGGGAGTATAGACGACGTACGTGTAACATTTGTTGAAAAGAAAGTAAGCGAAGAGCGGGCAGAATTCTTGAAAAAGCTCTTAGAACACAATGGTTTTGAAGTGTTGTTGAGTGAAGAGAAAAAGGTCTTGGAAGAAGATCCGCAACTGTTCACTGTAGCTGTTAAAGACATGGTCTTTAACCCCACAATCTGGATCTATCAGCGCCGATTAGAGACGTTTGACGGTAGAAAGGTGACCCCGGATTACTGGCATCAACGGACCGAAGAAACTGCACCACAGTATTGGAAAAGCCCTAAAAAAGGTACTCAACCGGATAATTAAGCAAGTATTTGTTCGATCTTTAAGTAAGCATTATAATGATGCTTTCAACGAATTTAACAGCAATTTATCAAGCTGTGGCAAGGTATTTGTTACTTTTATACTCCAGTAAAAAGGCTATGAAACGGAATTTACTTTTCCTTGTCCTGTTATTGATTTCCTCTGTGATTACGGCACAATCAGATTTGCCGCAAGCGCAGCAATTGAATATTGAGGCAAGTAATAATCTCGATATAAAAAGCAATCCCAAGAGCAATACTTCTCTGAGTATTCCTGCTGTATATAAGAAAGAAAGCAACACGGATTTAAAAGAAACCGAAAGGGTAGTAAAAATGTTACCCGATGGGGAATTGAAACAAGCCGGCCACGATCTAAAATTGGATACTAAGGTCGGTGAACGCTCTAAGTCAAATGCGAACAAGCATTTTGGCGATATGTACCTGGGCGATATCAAAACGAGCTCCAAGTTTATCGGGGTGGTTTGCAGAGATCACGAATATGTAGATGGTGATCGTGTTAAAGTTTCCGCCAACGGCATGGTGATAGAAGCCAATATACTGCTTACCGGTAGTTTCAAGGGTATCAATATGAACCTTGATAAAGGGTTTAATCGACTGGATTTTGAAGCGTTAAACCAGGGCTCTTCAGGTCCAAATACTGCGCAGGTAGACGTCTACGATGAAAAAGGTCAATTGATCTACTCGAACAAATGGTTGTTGTCTACGGGTTCCAAAGCTTCACTGATTGTGGTCCAGGAATAACCAGATCCGTTTCTTTTATTCAATTACTTCACCCGGTTGGTATGTGCTCTCTGCATTTTCCAGTATATCATCCTTGTAAAAGAAGACATCTTTAAATTCCGCATTGGCATATCGATCGGCCTGATCGTCAAAATGTACCGATTTTGGGTCGCCGCTTTGACCGCCTGCCAAAAGTGAAATAGCCTTTACCTTTTCACCAAATTCAACCACAGCCACAAAACTATTCCCCCGCGTACCATAGATCTTTTTGGTATTGTTGTGATAGCGCGCGCCGTAGGCCGCCAACGCTCCCCATCTGCCCGAAGCCAGTCCTATAGGAATGCTGGATAATTCATCGTTAAAAGCCTGGTATATGTCTCCATTGATCCTTTGATAACGATTGATTTCCCCCCAGGGAATCTTCCAGGTTCCAAAGTCATTTTCTAGCCGATCCAATACTCCATCGAAGATGTCCAATCTTTCAGTTTCGGGCGACTGATTTCCAAAATAGGTCAATAACTCCATTTCATTCATCAAAAGGGGTCGCTTTCCTTCTTTCAAATAATGTGTCCCGTAGAAATGAGCCAGACTCATTGCCACAGAGCTCGATGAGGTTCTGAAATCCCAGTTCCGCAGAACCGCGATAGGTTCTTTTAGCCGGGTATAGGAAGAACCAGAACTGTCAAAAGCTGCGATCAGTCCGGGTATCAATGCACTAAAGGCCGGTAAATAGGGGTCGTAAGCCAATTGAACAAGACTGTCTATTGTATATCCCTCTATATCCTTCAATAAATCAATGGCATGAACTCCCCTAAAATTCTCGCGGTCCAAAGACATATACCCTGGATAATCAGTTCTTTTAGGGCTGTATTCCGCAGCCGCAGTAAATGGTGTAGAATTACAATTCTGTATCCAACCATTTTCCGGATTCAGGATCAGTATATTCTCATCCACTTTGTGAAGTCCTTGCCAATCGGTAGCAGGATTACTCCCATTTACCGGTTTACTAAAATCAAATACAGTATCACGAACCGGTATAAAGTTGCCGTGGAAGTAGGCTATATTTCCACCTGCATCGGCATAGACCGTATTGTTGGACGAATTGGTACGGATATTCATCATCTCCTTAAAATCTTTATATCCGCTTTGCTTGGTTCTCAAATAGGACTGTATGAGTGCCTTAGATGGTTCCCACATCATGGCAGTAGCTACGAGATTGTCGCCTTCTTTATGAGTAACAGGGCCGTGATGTGTGCGGTATAACGGAAAGCTTCTTTCATTCAGACTGCGACCGTCCCTGAATTTTAGAACTATCTCCGAGGTCTCCACTTTACGCCACTCGTCACCGTACTTGTAATATAGTTCTCCATCTCTCTCCTCGGTGGTTTCTAAATATTCGTCAAGAACATCAGTATAGGTTGAGGTATGCATCCAGCCGGTCTTTTCATTAAATCCCTGGTAGATGAAAAACTGGCCCCATGTAACAGCGCCATATGCGTTCAGTCCTTCTTCACTTACCGCATGTATCTCTCCCCTGAAGTAGAAGGAAGTATGTGGATTGATCAACAACATCGCATTGCCCGAGGCCGTAAGTTTTCCAGACAGTGCAATACCGTTTGATCCCTGAGGTTCTGCTGATTCCGCTTTTGAAGGCGCTTCTTTCTTTGAACGACGCCTGATATCTTCCTGATACAAACTTCTGATCTTGTCCGTACTCACGCGTTCAATATCACCACCTATGGAACCCTCACTAAAATACATCGGCATCCATGGTTCAAACCTGTTGAGAAGTTTTGGTTTTACCTCCGGATGGGTATGCAGGTAATAGTTAATACCATCTGCAAATGCCACACATAGTTTCTTGAGCCAATCAGGACTGTTGTTATACTGCTCAATAGCTTCATCTTTGGTCATAAACAGCCGGGCCCGAAGATCACTGTAAAGAGCTGTTTCTCCTTCAACCTCGGCCAGGCGTCCTATGGCCCAAATATAGTTTTGTTCTACCCGATTGAAATCATCCTCGCATTGAGCGTAGAGCATCCCGAATACCGCATCTGCATCCGATTTACCATATACGTGAGGTACTCCGTAATGATCGCGTATGATTGTTGTATTCTCGGAATGAGAATTCCATCGCTCAATTTCAGTAGGATTTCCGGCTAAATTACAACCGACCAATATCCACAAAAAAACCAGAGTAAAGTATTTCATATCTAAGGTGGTTGAATAAGTTCCCAATGCCCGGTATCGCATATTTACCCCGGTTTATGTTTGTTTGATTCTTCAGAATAGATTCGTCAATTTAAGAGTCCGTCGCATTAAATGCTAATTTTAACTTAAAAAATGTGGCGGCTGCACAACCGGGAGTACTGGCCCGGGATTTTTGAAGTAAATTGCACGCTTCAGCCGAATTTATATTTGAATTTATGTCCGACAAAAAAGTAAGCGTCCTAGCAGCTTTTAAAACAATTATCTGGCCCCGGAGAAACCTGGTGCTAATCGGTCTGGTACTAATCATTATTAGTAAAGCTGCCAGTTTTGTGGCTCCGCTTTCATTGAAATACCTAATGGATGACATCATTCCGAATAAAGATGTTGAATTCCTTAAAATCCTGGTCACTGTAGTAATATTGGCCGTACTTGTACAAGCGGTGACTTCCTTTTTACTAACCAGAATCCTCAGTGTACAGGCACAGTTTATGATTTCAGAATTGAGGGCACAGGTTCAAAAAAAGGTTCTTTCACTCCCGATCCGCTTTTTTGACAACACCAAATCCGGAGAACTGGTATCCCGAATTATGACAGACGTTGAAGGCGTTAGAAACCTTATCGGGACAGGCCTTGTACAATTGGTTGGAGGTAGTGTAACCGCTGTGGTTTCACTTGTATTACTGATTGATATAAGCCCGAGTATGACCCTATTTGCACTGATTCCGCTGGCAATATTTGCGATCATCGCCTTAAAAGCATTTAAGATCATCCGACCAATATTTAGGAATCGGGGCAAGATCAATGCCGAGGTCACAGGCCGATTAACTGAGACCCTGGGTGGAATTCGCGTGATCAAAGGTTTTAATGCTGAGGTACAGGAGCAACAAGTCTTCGAAAGTGGTGTTTATAAATTGTATCAAAACGTAAAAAAGAGCCTGACGGCCACGGCATTTATGACCAGTTCCTCAACTTTTCTATTAGGAGTGGCAACCACTGGTATCATGGGTATTGGAGGTTACAAGATCATGATAGATGAGCTGACAATTGGTGAATTTCTCACTTTTACATTCCTGCTCGGGCTTATGATTGCCCCTATTGTGCAAATGAGCAATATTGGTAGTCAGCTGACCGAGGCACTTGCGGGTTTAGACCGTACAGAAGAGCTAATGAACCTGTCGCCCGAGGCAGATGTGGTAAACAGAACGCAAAAGCTCAACGGCATTCATGGAGATATGGAATTTAACAATGTCTCCTTTGCCTATGAGGAAAATAAAGAAGTCCTTCACGGGGTTGATTTTAAGGTCCCTGCCGGATCCGTAGTTGCACTGGTGGGTAGTTCAGGTTCCGGAAAAAGCACTATAGCGGGCTTGGCAGCCAGTTTTCTAACGCCTCAGCAAGGGGTTGTAACCATTGACGGGCAGGATCTATCAAAATTGGAGCTCAACAGTTTCAGACAGCATCTGGGAGTGGTTTTGCAAGACGATTTCCTTTTTGAAGGCAGTATTCGGGAAAATATTATGTTTCCCAGGCCCGGAGCTTCCGAAGAAAAATTGGAAGAAGCCGTAAGGACGGCCTATGTCGGTGAATTCACAGACCGCTTCGAAGATGGGTTGGAAACACTTATCGGGGAACGCGGAATTAAATTGTCGGGTGGGCAAAGGCAACGCATAGCGATAGCGAGAGCTGTCCTGGCCGATCCGAAGATCCTTATACTGGATGAAGCGACATCCAACCTGGATACCGAAAGTGAGGCATTGATTCAAAAAAGTCTCGCCAATTTAACAAAAGGCAGAACCACCTTTGTCATAGCCCACAGGCTAAGTACGATCCGAAAAGCAGATCAGATATTAGTAATTGAAAACGGGCGAATTGCTGAACGTGGCACCCACGATGAATTAATTGACAAAGAAGGCAGGTATTACCATCTATTTACTTATCAGGCGAGAATTTAAACTAAATCAGAATTTTGAGCCGGCCATCGCTTTATCAGATTGCAGGTCTTTCGGCTTCTATTGGATATTGATCACCTCTTCAATCTGGGGGGCGTGTTTCTTGATAGTCATTTCAACCCCGCTTTTAAGTGTCATCTGGTTTACCGTACAACCCACACAATTTCCTTCCAGACGAACCTTTACAGAGTTGTCATTATCAATAGAAATAAGTGAAATATCTCCCCCGTCGCTTTGTAGAAACGGTCTGATTTCATCCAGGGCTTTTTCTATATTTTCTCTTAGTTCGTCTGCGGTCATAGGTATTATTTTTTTATTGCCGAACAACCTGCCATTGTAGTGATCTTTATGGCTTCAGTGGGTGGTAGGTCATCATTCCGCCTCACCAGCTCCTCGACTACCTTTTTAGTGAGCTCTTCGAACGCCGCCTCAACCAAAGTAGCTGTTTGCATAGCAGCAGGCCTCCCGATATCTCCTGCTTCTCTAATACTCTGAACGATAGGTATTTCTCCGAGGAACGGTACATCCAAATCCTCAGCGAGCTTATTAGCACCTTCTCTTCCAAAGATATAGTATTTTTTATCCGGCAATTCCTCCGGAGTGAAATACGCCATATTTTCAACGATCCCAAGTACTGGTACATTGATAGAATCCTGCTGGAACATGGCCACACCTTTACGAGCATCTGCCAGGGCAACTTCTTGTGGCGTGCTGACCACCACGGCACCGGTTACCGGCATTGCCTGCATAATGCTCAAATGAATGTCTCCTGTACCCGGAGGTAAATCGACCAGCATGAAATCAAGTTCTCCCCAATGTGCATCAAATATCAACTGGTTAAGTGCTTTGGAAGCCATCGGGCCCCTCCAAATAACAGCCTGGTTGGGTTCGGTAAAAAACCCTATCGAAAGGACTTTTACACCGTAGTTTTCCACCGGTCTCATTTTCGACCTCCCGTCAATATCCATTGCAAGTGGTTTTTCATGGGTCATATCGAACATAAGTGGCATAGAAGGGCCGTAAATATCTGCATCGAGTAGCCCAACTTTAAATCCCATTTTCGCAAGGGTCACCGCTAAATTGGCGGTAATCGTAGACTTCCCCACTCCGCCTTTACCAGAAGCCACCGCAACTATATTCTGTATCCCCGGAATTGGCTTGCCTTTTATTTGATTTACTTTCGGCTCGGAGGCTGCATCTACTTTGACATTTATAGTGATTTTGGCTTTTTCATAAACCTCACGGTGGATAGTTTTTAATATCTCTACTTCGGTTTTTTTCCTCGCCTGAAGACTGGGGTTCTTAATTGTGATATCCAAAACTACCTCATCGCCAAAAACCTGAATATTATCAACGGCACCGCTTTCGACCATATTCTGGCCTTCACCAGGAACTGTAATAGTTTCCAAAGCCTTTAAAATTTCCGTTTTCGACAACTTCATGGTACTCCCTTATATAAATGGTTGAATTATCAAAGATAGGGCATAAGGCCCAATTTAGAAAGCAGTACTATTGAAATGTCCAATGGGGTTATAGCAGTATCAAATGGCTGGCTTAAGTAATAAAAGTGAGGAGATCAGAAACTGCTATTTAATTCTTTAGAAGGATCCCAGAAGTGTTTTTCAAAATTTACTACCTGGTTATTATGCACTGAAACCCCTTCGTTCTCCAACAACTGTTGCATTAGATTCGTGCCTCCAAAATGATGTTTTCCTGTTAGTAGCCCATTGCGGTTTACAACCCTATGAGCCGGCACATCGCCCGTTTTGTGGGAGCCGTTCATTGCCCAACCTACCATTCTGGCACTGCCTGCAGTACCGAGGTATTTGGCGATAGCTCCGTAGGATGTTATTCTACCGTAGGGAATTTGACGTGCCACTTCGTAAACTTTTTCAAAAAACCCCTGATCTTTCATGATCTATTGCCTGTAAAATATCCGAAATATGGTAATGGTAAGCAGCACCAGCATAAGTGCACTTAAGATGTAGTTGGAATTTTTTGAGAAACGATCGGTCTTTGCCTCCAGTTTGTTAAAATATACTGTGTACAGGTACAGGACCGTAAAAGTACCCGAACCAGCTGCAATAACAAATGTCAGAATATCCCAGATCTCGAATTTTATCCATCCGCTTGCATTCCACATTGCATTTAAACCGCTGTAATAGGGTATAGTGAGAAGATTTAATGAAGCGAGTAACATCCCTTTAAAGAAGCTATTCTTTTTGCTCACCTTAACCATTCGGATTTTCTTTGCTTTTTTGCGCCTTGCGGAAATAAAAAAGAAAAGAGCAAAGAAGGCAAAAACACCGATTGCTATTTTCAAAAGTAAATCGATAATCTCCGGGTTCCTAAAAAGATATTTAGAGATCATTACAGCGACATAGGCCTGCGTCATTATTACTGTTACAACACCCAGGCTAAAAACAACACCGTTTAATTTTCCTTTGTCAACGCTGGTTTTGGCAGCATTCATGTTTAGTAGTCCAGGGGGGACTGTGGCCATAAATGCGGCAGAATAAGTGGCAAAAAATAGAATGATTAAATGGGTCATATCTCAGTTCAGCCTAAATCTTAAATACGTGATTGGTTTACCTGCTTCCAGAAACTGTTTTTCATAATGAGTTTGAATGTTCAAAACCTCCTTAGGGCTGCCTTCATTCCTGTACACATTGTGATTGGAATAAAGTATCTCATGACCCAGGCCCTGTAGAAGTCCGAGTGTATACCCGTGAAGAAACTCGCTGTCAGTTTTCAAGTGCAATTCACCCTTTTCCTTCAAAATCCGCTCGTATTTAAGCAGGAAGTCGTTATTGGTCAGTCTGTGTTTCAACCGTTTGTATTTAATTTGCGGATCGGGAAATGTAATCCAGATTTCCGACACTTCATTTTCATCAAACAGACGATCTATGAGCTCTATTTGAATGCGCAGGAAGATAACATTATTGAGTCCTTCTCCCAAAGCTGTCTTTGCCCCTCTCCAAAAGCGAGCGCCTTTGATATCTATTCCAATGTAATTTTTATCGGGATTTTGACGGGCTAGTCCTACCGTATATTCACCTTTCCCGCATCCTAATTCCAGAACGATTGGGTTCCTATTCCCAAAATGTTCATGCCAATTTCCACTGTAGTCAGAATTTCCCTCCAGAATCTCAGCTCTGGAAGGCTGTATTACATTTTCAAAACTCTCATTTTCAAGGAACCGGCGTAATTTCTTTTTGCTTCCCACGCAATTGATCTTTGCATCCTTCGGACAAAACTAAGTAAAACTTTTATTCCTGAACTGCATTTACTTCAGCCTTCTCCAGGGTAAAAGAGAACTCAGATCCTACATCCGGAACACTTTCAACATAGATTTTCTCGCCATGTGCCTCAATGATATGTTTTACAATTGAAAGTCCTAGGCCGGAGCCACCTTCTTTTCTGCTGCCACTTTTATCGACCCGATAGAACCGTTCGAAAATACGTGGAATATGCTCCTCGGGAATTCCTTCCCCGTTGTCTGTAATTCTAATAATGACCTTATTCTTGATCAGGTTTTCCACACTGACTTCTGTAGTCCCGTCTGCATGTCCATATTTAATAGAGTTTACCAGAAGATTGGAAATCACCTGCTGAATCTTTTCTCTGTCTGCATACACATACACCGGATTATTATAGGTCATGTCAAATGTTAAGGACACCCTTTTATTAGAAGCTTTAATCTCCAATAATTCGAAAACATTCTGAACGAGTTCGATGATATCAAAACTGCTGATATCCAAATTGAGATCTCCAATTTCGAGCTTAGTAATCAGATCGAGGTCTTTGACTATGTACGTAAGCCGTTCCACAGCCTTTTTTGATCGTTGCAGGTATTTACGTCGTACATTTTTGTCCTCCAAAGCGCCGTCTAATAGTGTCAGAATATATCCTTGTACCGTAAACAGCGGTGTCTTCAGTTCATGGGCAACGTTGCCCAAAAAATCCTTCCTATAGGCCTCGCGAATTTTTAAAGTATCTATTTCTATTTTCTTATCCTTGGCGAATTTTTCAATCTCTTCGGTCAGGGTTTTCATATCTGTAGTAACCGGACCTATGGGAATTTCTGATGTTTCCAACAGCGATACATCATCGTAAATTCTCTTAATCCTTCTGTAAATAAATTTTTCCAGGCGGATTTGAATTAACAAAAATGAGATGATGAAAGTAAGGAGTGCGAATGGGATAAGGAAAATATAGTATTGATCTATAGGTCCGGTATACCAAAGAAATGCTCCTGAAACTAATGTAAGGATGCTGGTAATATATAGAGCAGAACGGAAAGCAAATTTATAGGATTTCTTTAACCTCGTTGCCATTATAAAACAAACTTATACCCGACACCCTTAACGGTTTTAAAATGTTCATCCCCTATTTTTTCGCGAAGTTTTCTAATATGTACGTCAATCGTTCTGCCCCCCACTACTACTTCCTGACCCCAAACCTTATCCAAAATTACTTCTCTCTTAAAGACTTTGTTTGGCTTGGAAGCTAAGAGGGCCAAAAGTTCAAACTCTTTCCGCGGCAATAGAATTTCAGTGCCTTTATTAATTACTTTGTATTCTTCTCTGTTGATAATGATGTTGCCTACCTGCAACACTTCATCTGCCGAACTTTTGTCTTCTTTTAATCTTCTCAGCAAGGCCTTAATCTTACTCACCAGCACTTTCGGCTTTACCGGTTTTGTTATATAGTCGTCTGCCCCGGCATCGAATCCAGCTACCTGGGAATAGTCTTCCCCCCTTGCGGTTAAAAATGTGATGATTGTGTTTTCCAGGCCTTTCGTATTTCGGATAATGTCGCAAGCCTCAATCCCGTCCATTTCCGGCATCATAACATCAAGGATGATCAGGTGTGGATTCTTTTTCTTGGCTTTTTCTACTCCTTCAATACCATTTTTAGCTGTGTAGACCTGATATCCCTGGGCCGAAAGATTGTATTTCAAAATCTCCAAAATATCGGGTTCATCATCTACCAGTAGAATCTTTATGTCTTGTTTTTTCATTTAAAACTTTTATTCAACCCAATTCGTTCCATTCAACCACGGATAAAATTTACGCGGTTCGATAGTTGGAGATAGCGTCCTTAATTTGCACGAATTTAATCCATTAATGCCCCGACCATTCTACTCCAATTGCTACTATCTCAATCTAACAAATATACTATTATTGAACTTATAAGATTAAGGACTATTTAATATGATAACAATATAGTAACATAATTAGCACCCCCTGATTTCCGGCTAAAAAACAGCGCCTAATTACCATTTTTTGTCTTTGAGATTCAGTTTATCTCATCCCTTTCCTCCTCATTTGGCAATTACAAATTATGATTCGGTGTCTTAAAATTTATCGTATTTCAACGAATTTTCATATTTTAAGCTGTATGGAGGCCCAAACGCCGGGCTAAAATTTTTATATTTGTTTAGTATTAATGTAGTTAGGAATTTGAATGAAGCACTTTTACCCCCTAATCTTCTTTCTATTTATTGCACTTGGATACAGCCAAGACACCCCTCGAAAATCAGGGGACATAGCTGGTTTTTCTCTATATCCAAACCCTGTTACTTACGGCAAAGTATATATCTCTACACAGCGCAATGCCCCGAAAAAAATAATGATCTTCGATGTTTTCGGGAGCCCGATCATGGAAACAACAATTCTTGGTAAAGAGCTCAACCTCTCTGAACTTGATGCCGGAGTATATGTATTAAGAGTGTTCGAGGCCAATAAAGTTGCCACGCGAAAACTCATTGTTAAATAAGCTTCGCAAATATTTCATAATCTCCAATATTTTAGCCTTCCCGCTTGATTTTACTTCGATAAACTGCATAAAACATCGATAAACTGAATAGGAGTACCGTTTTACCTACAAAAATCTGCTTTTGACAACAAAACTTATGCCTCCAGGGCTTCAGAAAGTATATTTACATTGTTGATCCCAAATCAATTTCCATGAAGTACCTCTACTTGTTCGTGCTAATGGGCTTCACCTTAGTTCTAAGTGGACAGGAAAAACCAGACCGACCTGCCTTGAATTCCAAGGAATCCAAGGAGTTCGATTTATATCCTAACCCCGCATTCGAAGATGTGGTCTATGTGACAACCAAAAACAATTCTGGTAAGGATATCACCGTGTACAATATTTTTGGGAAGGTTGTACTTAGAGACCGGATCACTACCAATGTTCTAAACATTTCCGAATTGATTCCGGGCGTCTATTTTCTCCAGGTAGACGAAAACAATAAATCGATGACCAGAAAGCTGGTTGTAAAGTAAGTTTTGAATCTCTATCAATTTTGTGGCCCTTTCGGGGCTTTTTTTATTTGCTAACTTTATCGGGTCATGGACACGAACCAGATATTTGAGATCAGTTCTACAGAGGAATTCAACTCATTAGCCCTTAAAATTTTTAGGTTCCAGTACAAGAATACGGCTGTATATAGGGAGTTTTGTGATTATCTGGGCGTATCTTCAAAAAGTGTTTCCAAATTAGAGGAGATACCCTTTTTACCTATAGAATTATTCAAATATAAAGAGATCAAAGCGCGCTATAGTGTCACTGAGATTTGTTTTAAAAGTAGCGGAACAACGGGAGGTACTCCTAGCAAACACTACGTTGCCGATCTGGGGCTTTACAGGACTAGTTTCCGCAAGACATTTTCAAAATTCTACGGAAATATAGGAGACTATTGTGTGCTGGCTCTTTTGCCTTCCTACCTGGAAAGAAAAGATTCCTCTCTCGTTTACATGGTCCACGACCTTATTGGGCAAAGCAATCATGCTTCGAGCGGATTTTACCTCGATGATTACACGAAACTTGCCGGTACCTTAGAAAAGTTAGACCGGCAGGGAACACCGGTGATACTTATAGGAGTAACTTTCGCCTTAGTGGAACTCGCAAGTCAATTCAAACTAAATCTACACAATACCACGGTCATTGAAACAGGTGGAATGAAGGGAAGGAGAAAGGAAATGATTCGTGCCGAACTACACAGGTACCTTCAAGATGCCTGGGGAATAAGCGAAGTTCACTCAGAATACGGGATGACTGAATTGCTCTCACAGGCTTATTCCAGCAATTCGGGAATTTTCCATTGCCCGAAATGGATGCGAATCCTTATCAGGGATACCGAAGATCCGATGAGTCTTTTAGGCGCGGATAGCACTGGCGGGATTAACATCATCGACCTGGCTAATATTTATTCCTGCTCATTTCTCGCGACCCAGGACCTTGGAAAACTGAGTAAAGGCGGTGGATTTGAAGTACTCGGAAGGTTTGATCATTCTGATATCAGAGGATGTAACCTGATGATAATGTAGGGGAGAACAAATTTGAAAAATCCCCTCAGAAGAATAATTGTTCGTCGGTGGCCTTTAACTGTATTGTTTTCTTGGAGCCTTTTTTTCATCGAGTTCCCGCTCAGTTCTCATCCACCGATCCCAGAAAGTAAAATAAAGCCCGTAGTTACAAAGAAATTTACGATGGTGCACGTCGTGATGTGTTGCACCGATGATCAATTGTCCAACCCAGTTTCCGTATTTCCCCTTGGGATATACTTCCACGCCTGCGTGATTTATTGTCGCAGATATAGTCATTATAATGAGTATGGCCAGGATAGCATAAGTATGCAGTGGCAGCCACAATACAATTAACGGAAGAATAACCGCCTGCAATAAAGTTTCCAGTGGATGAAAGGAAAAGGAAGTCCAGACCGATGTATGCACACTATTGTGGTGTACTTTGTGAAAATACTTATAAACTAATGGCCAGTGCATCCATCGATGAATCCAGTAATAATAAGTGTCCTGAATGAAAAGCACAAGGAACACACTAATTGGTAAATACCAAATCGGAAAGGCATTCAGGTCTTCATATACTGCGGTATGGCCTTTATACCACAGCCAGTAAGTTCCAATTCCGAAAACCGCAAAAATTATTGCGCTTACTACAGAATAATATATTTCAGAGCGGATCTGTCTTTTTGCTACACGAGATTTATCCAGGATCCTGTTGCCCATCAACTTTCTTAAAAGGACAAATGTGATATAATAATAGGCCCCCGAAATAATAAAATAGCGGAGAACGATAATAAGGAAGAGTATGAAAGTAAGCAGTAGTACGGTAACAATATCAAAATTCAGATCTTGCATGCAGTAATATTCATAGATTGATATTATTTAGTTTTTTGCATCAATATTTAGCGTCATCATTTCAATTAATTCTGATGGTTCTTATCCGGCCAGTACAAGAATGTAATAATTCTTCTTCCCGCGTTGTAACAGTACATATTGATTATTGATGAGGTCTGCTCCCGTAATCTTGTAGTCCTCATCTACTTTTTCTTTATTTACGGATATTGAACGCTGTTTCAATTCTCTGCGCGCTTCTCCGTTGGAACTTAAAAATCCTGTTTTGGCAGCCAAAGCAGCCACCATGTCTAACCCATTTTCAATATCCCCACTGGAGATCTCCGCTTGAGGTACGCCTTCAAAAACTTCTAAAAATGTGTCCGAATCAAGGTTTTTGATGTCGTCTGAGGTAGATTTTCCGAACAAAATATTACTGGCCTGCACCACTCTTTCAAAATCTTCCCTGGAGTGTACCATGATCGTCAATTCTTTTGCCAGTTCTTTCTGCAACAACCTCATGTGGGGGGTCTTATTGTGCTCTTCTACCAGTCCTTCTATCTCATCTTTGGGGAGGAAGGTAAATATTTTAATATACCTGGCTGCGTCTATATCGGAAGCGTTTAACCAGTATTGGTAAAATCTATAGGGGGAAGTTCTGTGTGGATCAAGCCATATGTTACCCTCGGCGGTTTTGCCAAATTTGGTGCCGTCGGCTTTGGTAATGAGCGGACAAGTTAGTGCAAATCCTTTACCGGCATCGATACGCCGAATAAGTTCGGCACCTGTAGTTATATTTCCCCATTGATCACTCCCGCCCATCTGGAGGCTGCATTGATAATTTCTGAACAAATGCAAAAAGTCATACCCCTGCACAAGCTGGTAGGTGAACTCCGTAAACGACATCCCCTCATTTGCTTCATCCGACAGTCTCTTTTTTACAGAATCCTTGGCCATCATGTAATTTACTGTGATGTGCTTGCCTACATCCCTGATAAAATCGAGAAAGGAAAAATCTTTCATCCAATCATAATTGTTTACCAGGACAGCAGCATTATCTACCTGGCTGTCAAAGTCTAAAAAGCGGGCAAGTTGTTCCCTTATCGCCGCCTGATTCAGGCGCAGCGTTGTCTCATCCAATAGGTTTCTTTCGGTAGATCTTCCAGAGGGATCGCCGATCATACCTGTAGCTCCGCCAATAAGCGCAATGGGCCTGTGGCCCGCCAGCTGAAAATGACGTAACATCATCACACTGACCAAATGACCTATATGAAGGGAATTTGCCGTGGGGTCAATTCCAACATAAGCGGATTGCATCTCACTTAATAGATGGTCTTCCACGCCGGGCATATGATCGTGCAACATACCGCGCCACTTCAGCTCTTCAACAAAATTTGAGGCCATTCAGCTATTCATTAGAATATATGCTGCAAATATAAAAGAAAGGATCAAAGCAGGATTCAACAGAATCAATTATCCATCTAAATCAGTACTTTTGAGACATGATTTTAGTTACCGGAGGAACGGGCTTGGTAGGCTCTCACCTATTGTTAAAATTGGTGAACATGGGCGCTTCTGTAAAAGCTGTTTACCGCGATCAAAACAAACTGGAGGGGGTTCGCCGGGTGTTTTCAATCTACTCCGAGGATTCTGAAAAACTTTTGGAGGATATCCAATGGGTCCAGGCAGACCTCACTGATCTGCCCTCCCTGGAAAAAGCATTCGAAGATGTACGCCATGTGTATCATTGTGCTGCCATGATCTCTTTCGATCCAAATGATTTTCAAGCTCTTGTTCAGACAAACGAAACAGGTACTGCTAATCTGGTTAATCTCTGTGTTGCCAAGAAAATACAGAAGCTGTGTTATGTAAGTTCCATAGCCGCGATTGGAAAGAATCCGAATAGCGCGATGGTCGATGAAGAAAACGAATGGCGCAGTACAAATGCTAATCCCTATGCGCTGACCAAGCATTTGGCAGAAATGGAAGTCTGGAGAGGAACCCAGGAGGGTGTGCCAGCCGTTATTGTAAATCCGGGTGTGATTATCGGGCCTGGATTTTGGGATAGTGGTAGTGGCAGGTTATTTAGAGTTGCAGCAAGAGGATCCAAGTACCACCCGCCAGGTGGAAGTGGTTTTGTATGTGTTGATGATGTAGTATTGATGATGACTGAATTGATGAATTCAAAAATTGAAAACGAGCGTTTTATTGCTGTAGCGGAGAATCTTAGTTACCAGCAGGTATTGGCGAAATTAGCGAGAAATTTAGGGCGGACAGAACCTTCAGTTGAAATTCCGTTTTGGTTGCTCAATATATTATGGCGATTAGATTGGATCTGGCATGCAGTCAGCGGAAGGAAAAGAAAATTAAGTCAGGCTCAGGTTACCTCCTTAAGAGACCGGACTTATTACCAAAATGAGAAAGCAAGGGAAGTCCTGGGTTTTGAATATCAATCCCTGGATGAGTGTATGCTCTTCTCCAGTAAGATTTTTAAAGAATCGAATCCTGCTCTTTCTTCTTAGCTGCATCCTGCCTGAGCCTTTCACGTTGTTCTTCTGCTATCTTCCGGATACTATCACTAGTCCTCGTTTTGTACTTGTCCATTTCGCTTTTCTCTTTTTCCAGCCTGGCCTCTACTATTTTATACATGGCTTCATATTCGGAAGGTATCGAAGCGTAATAAATATCACTTTTGACGAATTGGATGCTGTCTATGCCATGTTTTTTATAAATAAATGACATGGCCTCAAGTTTTCTGTTCGAAAGGTAGGATGCGTTGGCCTTTTTTGCAGCATTGAAAATCGCCAGATCATAAATAATTTCAACCATCTGATCCTTGGCTATCAGATTCTCAGGTTTTTCAATCACCTTTTCACTGCAAGATAAAACGATCGAAATAAGCACTAAAAAAATTACTCTCTTCATCACTCCCTGTTAAATGACAACCTCATTGCGTTTTTCTTGTTGGATACTTTTCCTTTATTGTAGGCCAGATGACCGTTTATGAAGGTGTGGGTAATAGCAGATCTGAAAGTTACGCCCTCAAATGGTGACCAGCCACATTTATATAATATATTTTCACTGTTTACCTGCCAATCTGTGTCTGTATTAAATACTGCCAGGTCCGCATAATAGCCCTCCCTTAAGAAGCCCCTGTCCTTTACATCGAACAAAATTGCAGGGTTATGGCACATTTTGGTTACTATTCGCTCCAGGCTTATAAGCCCGTCCAAATGCTTCTCCAGCATGGCAGGTAATGCGTGTTGAACCAGTGGCCCGCCCGAAGGTGCCTGGATATAGTTTCGTTCCTTTTCATCAAGTGTATGTGGCGCGTGATCTGTTGCCACAATATCGATTCGATCATCCGTTAGTGCAGTCCACAGTCCGGCTCTGTCGTCCTGTGATTTAATTGCAGGGTTCCATTTTATAAGCGTCCCCTTTTGTGAATAATCCTGGTCCGAAAACCAGAGGTGGTGCAGGCAGACCTCAGCGGTGATCTGTTTTTCCGACAGCGGTATATCATTTCTAAATAATCCCGTCTCCCGCGAAGTTGAAACATGAAACACATGGAGCCTTGCCCCTGTTTGCCTGGCCAGATTTACTGCTCTGGAAGAGGAGATAAAGCAGGCCTCTTCACTGCGTATCGCCGGATGGAGGTGTACAGGTATGTCTTCCCCATAAGTACTTTTGTAGGTTTCCAGGTTCTTCCTGATCGTGGTCTCGTCCTCGCAATGTGCAGAAATAACAAGCTCGGTGTTTTTAAAAATACGCTCTATTACCCGTTCGTCATCCACAAGCATATTGCCGGTGGACGATCCCAGGAATAATTTAATACCCGAACATGCATTTTTATCAAGTCTTTTGATCTCCTCCAAATTGTCGTTCGTACCGCCTAATAGAAAAGAATAATTGGCAAAGGACGATCTTCCCGCCATCACAAATTTCTCTTCCAGTTTGGCAAGTGTAGTTGTTTGAGGCACGGTATTGGGTTGTTCCATATAGGAAGTGATCCCACCGGCAAGGGCTGCCCGGCTCTCGGAGGCCAGATCCCCCTTATGGGTAAGTCCTGGTTCGCGAAAATGAACCTGGTCATCAATAATTCCGGGAATCACAAAGGACCCCCCAAGGTCGATCACCTCAGTGCTGTCCGAACTAATGTCCCGGCTAATCTTGTGGATCCTCTCCCCTCTAATTAGAATATCGCCTTTAACTATTTGATTTTCGTTGACGAGCCTGGCGTTTTTTAGCAGTTTTTCTTCCATGTCTAAAACCCATTCTTATTGAAAATACTCCAAAGTCTCATACTGATAACCCCGAATACTGCTTCCCAGACAATTGATGTGCTCATTTTGGATTTACCCTTTTCACGATCTGTGAATATGATCGATACCTCCTCGATCCGGAATTTTTTCCGGTACGCCCGGAATTTCATTTCTATCTGAAATGCATAACCGATAAATCTGACCGCATTCAGGTCTATCGCTTCCAGGACTCGTCGGTTGTAACATACGAAACCGGCAGTTGGGTCGTGAATACGCATTCCGGTGATCAATTTGACATAAAACGAGGCCCCGTAAGAGAGAAGTATTCTGTACAGAGGCCAATTTACCACATTAACTCCCCGTTTGTACCGCGATCCGATCGCAACATCAGCACCATTTAAACAGGCCCTGTGGAGTCTCACCAAGTCCTGAGGTCTATGAGAAAAATCCGCGTCCATTTCAAATATGTACTCATAATTACGTTTCAGCGCCCATTTAAACCCATGGATATAGGCCGTGCCAAGACCTGATTTGTCTTTTCTTACTTCCAGGTTTAGGTTATTATAGCGACTCATTAAGGAACGAACCATTTCGGCTGTGCCATCAGGAGAATTATCGTCTACGATAAGAACATCGAAGTTTTTATTCAGATCCATGACAGCCGCAATGATAGCTTCAATATTTTCCAGCTCATTATAGGTAGGAATGATGACCAGACCGTCTGCCATATTAAAATTTTGAGCAAAAATACGACTTTAAAATCACCGGCTCGCACATCAAAAAATATTTATAATTTCTTTAAAAGACCCGGTGTTTGGTATTATTTGTAATTTTGAATCGTATCCAACGTAAGTAATGAAGTTCAAACAAACCAGGGTTTTCTACTTGCTTGCAGGTCTTCTATTTCTACTCAATCTCGTACAAGCGTATTACACCGACCTAATTTACGACGAGGCTTACTACTGGTATTACTCTAAAGCATTGGCCTGGGGATATTTTGACCATCCCCCTATGGTGGCTTTCCTCATAAAACTCGGCAGCTATTTTTTCGAGGGTGAAATTGGTGTTCGTTTAATGAGTTGTGTATTTTCTGTAGGCACTTTATACTTCATATGG
>JBPCUI010000076.1:0-8583 GCA_051011235.1 Flavobacteriaceae bacterium | reverse complement strand
GAGTTAAATCGGTTATGGAATTTGAAGGTTATAATGTATATAAACTAAAACAAAGTAAGGATTTTTACCAGCAATACATACAAAACACTTTACAGCTTAATAATGGGAACGGTAGTTTCTCCGAAGTAGCTTATTACAGTGGGGTGCATGCCACAGACTGGAGCTGGGCCGGTCTGATGTTCGATATGGATAACGATGGATTGAGGGACATATTTGTTACTAACGGTATCAATCACGATCTCACCGATCTCGATTTTGTTGATTTTTTCGCCAATGAGATCATTCAGAAAATGGCGCTTACCGGCAGAAAGGAATCCATCGATTCTATAATTGCCAAAATGCCCATTAAACCACAGCCCAATTTCGCATACAGGAATAAGGGTGATATTACTTTTGACAATGCCAATAAGGACTGGGGTTTTGAATTGCCCAGTATGTCGAATGGTGCAGCTTATGGAGATCTGGATAACGACGGCGACCTCGACCTGGTGGTAAACAATGTAAATATGCACGCCTTTGTTTACGAAAATCACACGGATAGTCAGGAAGATCACAATTACATCAAGATTAAAATAAACGGCACCGATAAAAATCCGTTTGCTGTGGGATCTACAATTCTACTTTATGACAATGACAAAGTAATATTCCAGGAACTCATGCCTTCGCGTGGATTTCAATCTTCTATGGACTACATACAAAATATCGGGTTAGGAAAAACAGATCGGATCGATTCGTTGCGAATCATCTGGCCCGATGACAGGACACTGCTGATTAAAGATCTGCCGGTCAATCAGCTGCTAACATTTAATCACACTGATACTGAGGAAACCTATACATTAGAGAAGAAAGTGATCAAAAAGACACTGATCCGGGAAATTGAAAATAAGGCCCTAAGCGCTCATGAGGAAAATAATTATAACGATTTTGACTACGAAGGCCTTATCTACAAACAGCTTTCCCAGGAAGGGCCGGCAATGGCTGTGGCCGATATAAACGGAGATGGAAATGAAGATGTATTCCTGGGTGGTGCAAAAGACCAGGCTGCTGTAATGTACATACATAAGGGCCGGGGTAAGCTGAACCCGTTACCTCAGGGGGTTTTTGAAGAAGATGCCAGGAACGAGGATACGGCAGCAGCTTTTCTGGATGCCGACGGGGACGGAGATATGGATCTGATGGTAGGATCTGGCGGCAATGAGGTCGGTGATGAAAATACCTATCGCAGCAGGCTTTATCTGAACGACGGAGCTGGTAATTTCAGTCGCTCGAAAGAAAATCTACCTTCTGTGTTCAAAAATATTTCTGTCATCGCTCCTCATGATTTTGATGGCGATGGCGACACCGATGTAATGGTGGGATCCAGAAGTGTAGTAGGTACTTATGGTGTGGATCCGGATCATATATTCCTGGAAAACAATGGGGATGGCAGCTTTATAGATGGCACGGAAAGAGTGGCCTATGACCTTAAAGACGGGGGTATGATTACGCATGCCACCTGGGCCGACATGAATGGAGATAAGAAAAAAGACCTGATCACGGTCTCCGAATGGGGTACGCCACAAATCTATAGAAATTCCGGAAGACGATTGTCCAGGATTTCCTCTTCACTAGACAGCCTTCACGGTTGGTGGAATGTAGTGGAAACAGCTGATCTCGATCAGGACGGTGACCTGGACCTAATTCTTGGGAATCATGGAAAGAACCTTCATTACCAACCCACCGAAGGGCATCCGATGAAAATGTGGGTCAATGATTTTGATGACAACGGGACTATTGAACAAATTGTAACCCAACATGCAAACGGAAAAGACTATCCCATCCACCAGAAAAAAGAACTCACAGAACAAATGGTGAAATTGAAGAAACAGAATCTGAAAGCCTCTGAATATGCGCGACGATCGGTGGACGAACTGTTTCCGGCAGAGATATTCGAAAATTCAATTATGAGGCAGGCCTCGGTCTCAGAATCCGTAATTGCGATCAACCTGGGTGATGGTAAATTCGATATCAGACCCTTACCTCCCAGGGTGCAGCTTTCATGTGTATGTGGCATTACCTGTACAGATGTGAACAACGATGGCAACCTGGATATAGTTTTAGGTGGGAATAACTTCGAATTTAAACCTCAGTTTTCACGCCTGGATGCGAATTATGGCAGTGTTCTCCTGGGCGATGGACAACTGGGATTCAGCTGGCAGGATTATGAGACAAGCGGATTTTTTATAAGGGACGAAATAAAACATCTCAAAGCGTTTCACGATAAAGAAGGAAAAGTGTACATGATTGCCGCAATCAACGACAACAAACCAAAGATATTTGGACTGGATGAATAGAAATTTCATAAGTTTTATTTGTCTTCTCGTATTCTTGGGGTGTAAGCAAAATGAAGGTGAACTGTTTTATTCTCCCTCAGAGAATAAGACGGGGATCACATTTGCCAATATGCTCACCGAATCGGACGATCTCAATATTCTCGATTATCTCTATTTCTACAACGGAGGTGGTGTGGCCATTGGCGACATAAACAATGATTCGCTGCCCGATATTTACCTCTCGGGAAACCAGGTTAAAAACAAACTCTATCTCAATAAAGGTGAACTCGTTTTCGAAGATATTACGGAACAAGCCGGTGTTGCAGGTAACAGCAGTTGGAATACGGGGGCGGTGATGGGCGATGTTAATGGGGACGGGCTTCTGGATATTTATGTCTGTGCCGTGGTTGGTTTAAAAGGTTTTAACGGATATAATGAACTATTTATCAATAATGGGGACGGTACTTTCTCCGAGAAAGCAGCCGATTACGGTCTCGATTTTGACTCCTACAGTTCTTCTGCGGCCTTTTTGGATTACGACCAGGATGGTGATCTCGATATCTTCCTGCTGAATCATGCCGTACATACGCAGGATTCATTCGGTAAAGCAGAGTTGCGGTACAGAAGGAATTACCAGACCGGAGATAAACTGCTTCGGAATGATGGCGATCGTTTTGTTGAAGTAAGTGAGGAAGCCGGAATTTACGGCGGTATCAACGGCTACGGGCTGGGAGTGGCTATATCAGATTTCAATCAGGATGGATATCCCGACATTTATGTGGGCAACGATTTTCACGAGGACGACTATTACTACATCAACAATACTGATGGTACATTTACCGAAAGCCTGAGGGATTATTTTGGGTACTCTACCCGCTTTTCTATGGGTAACGATGTTGCAGATATCAACCACGATGGCTGGAACGATATTATCTCTTTGGATATGCTTCCGGAAGATGAGATCGTTTTAAAATCATCTGAAGGAGATGACAATATCCAGACCCAACGGTTGCGCATTGACCGTTTTGGTTATCACTACCAGTTTACAAGGAATATGCTGCACCTGAACCGTCAGGATGCCGGTTATGCCGAAACTGCACTTTCGAGTGGGATAGCAGCTACCGACTGGAGTTGGAGTGCGCTGTTTGCCGATTACAACCAGGACGGTGAACAGGATATATTCATTTCAAACGGGATTCCCAAGCGCCCCAACGATTTGGATTTTATCAACTTTGTATCCAATGAACAGATCAAAAAGAAGATCAACAATACAAAACTGGTAGACCAGCAGGCACTTGAAATGATGCCCTCCGGTAATACTTATAACTATATTTTTAAAGGAACGGATTCACTGCGCTTTGAAGATAAATCGGGCTCCTGGATCACAAAAGATACCCTGATTTCGGCAGCCACGGCTATCGCTGACCTGGATAATGACGGCGACCTTGATATTGTTACCAACAACATCAATAGTCCTGCCCGTCTCTATGTAAATAAGACAGACGACAAGGCATCTTATCTGAAAATAAGATTTGATTATACATCAAAAAATAAATTCGGTATTGGTACCAAGGTGTACTCCTACCACAATGGTGTGTTGCAGTATAAGGAATTGTATACAGTGAGAGGATTTCAGGCTTCTTCAGAACCTGTGGTCCATTTCGGATATGGGAATGCCTCTGTTGTTGATTCATTGCGCATTGTCTGGCCCGATAAAAGTACCCAGCTTGTAAAGGAGGTTAAATTAAATCAGACAATAACATTAAAACCAGAAAATACATCTTCATTTGATTACAAAATACTTAAACCCCTGGTTAAAAAATGGTTCCGGCATGTTGAGGGTGATATAGGCATAGACTTTACTCACAGTGAAGACCACTATATCGACTTTAACCGGCAGAAGCTTATCCCCTACCAGGTTTCAGACCGAGGACCTGCAATTGCTGTTGGGGATTTAAATGACGATGGAAAAAAAGATATATACTTTGGTACCTCGCGTTCTGTAGCACCCAGGCTTTTCTTCCAGGCCGATAGTACTTACATCGAAACAAGAATTGACGCTCTGGTGCAGGACTCTGTGCGTGAATCGGTGATCGCGACCATAGCTGATTTTGACGGCAACGAAGAGAACGATCTGGTAATAGGAGTTGGAGGCGCTGATTTCTTCAATGAAATGGAGCAACTGCTCAATACTTATTATCTACAAAAAGAAGGAGTTTTTATCAATACCCCCATACCGGAATCATTTCACAATGCTTCTGTCATGAAACCCTGTGACGTAGATGACGACGGAGACCTGGATCTTTTTGTCGGGAATCAGTCTGTTTCCAATGACTTTGGGAATACCCCCACTTCATTTTTATTGAAAAATGAGGCAGGGCAATTTACTGTTGCAGAAAATCAAGCCCTGAACAAGGCCGGAATGATCACCGATGCCATCTGGCATGATTTTGACACCGACGGGGACCAGGATCTGGTTGTAGTTGGAGAATGGATGTCCCCTAAGTTCTTTAGCAATGAAGAGGGCCAATTAAAAGAAGTCATCCTGTTGGAACAGGAACTGAACGGATTATGGCAAAGCATTGAGGCCTTCGATATAGATCAGGACGGGGATCAGGATCTCATACTGGGCAATTGGGGAAACAACAGCAAGTTCTCTGC
The DNA here is from genome assembly GCA_051011235.1 of Flavobacteriaceae bacterium. GTDB lineage: Bacteria > Bacteroidota > Bacteroidia > Flavobacteriales > Flavobacteriaceae > JAHEJJ01. Next base: position 3,610 of record JBPCUI010000076.1, on the reverse strand, counting down.
ATCGACAGAACACCCGCTCCGTATGTACTACTCGGATTTCGATGAAAATGGAAGCACTGAAACAGTGGTAGCAATTTTTAAGGACAAAAACTATTATCCTATTGAGGATCTGGATGGGCTGGCTGGCCAGATGATCGGCCTGAAAAAGAAATTTACTCGCTACCGGGATTTTGCGGGAAAAACCGTGGAAGAGATCATAGATAAGCCTGCTTTGAAAAAAGCAAAATTGCTGGAAGTACATGAATTGCGCTCAGGGTATCTTCAAAATGATCAAGGAAAATTTAGTTTTATACCCTTTCAGAAAGAATTACAAATAGCCCCAATTACGAATTTTCTGGTTTATGACTTTAACGGGGACGGCAGTGAGGAAGTGTTGGCTGGCGGAAACTACTTTGGTGTAAAACCATATCACGGAAGGTTTGGCAGATTTCCCGGAGCTGTGATTAGTGCGAAGAATGAAGTAATTTTAGGCCATCGGATCGGACTCGATTTCATGGAAAAATCACTTCGGCATCTCAATATTATATACCTTAATGGACAAGCATACCTGTTGGCAACTTTTAACAATGAACGAGCTCAGGTATATGAATTAATAAACAATAATAACCCATGAAGAAGATTGTAGGACTGATATCAGCAGTGGTAATTTTAGCCGGATGTGCGAAAAAAGCAGACCCCATAATTGTCACGCCGGAAAATATTCACGGTGCGGTAGACAAGGTGACAAATATTATGATCCACGATATATTTTCTCCGCCTGTGGCCAGTAGAATATATGCGTATCCCAATATTGCAGCTTATGAGATCATAGCTCTTCACAATGAAGAATACAAGTCTCTGGCGGGACAGGTTAGAGAACTAACAGCGATACCTGAACCGGTGGCAGATAAGCCGGTTAATTATAGACTAGCTGCACTTATCGCACATATGGACATGAGTAGGAGGCTGATCTTTTCGGAAGACAGGATGACCGTCTACCGGGATAGTTTGTACAGCCTTTGGGAATCTCAGAATAAATCTGAATTCACGGCTTCGAAAGAATATGGTCTTGAGGTAGCAGATCATATTGCAGGCTGGATGAACGAAGATAATTACAACCAGACACGGACCATGCCTAAATTTACTGTAAATACGGACGATCCTTCACGCTGGCAGCCAACACCTCCGGCTTATATGGACGGTATTGAACCCCATTGGAATAAGATCAGGCCATTTGTTATCGATTCGGCTTCACAGTTCAGGCCAACTCCACCTCCCCCATTCTCTATGGAAGAAGGTTCAGCTTTTTTTAAGGAAGTACGGGAAGTATATGATATAAGTAATGAGATAACGGCAAAAGGGGATGAATCTGAAGAAGTGGCTATTGCACAGTTCTGGGACTGCAACCCTTATGTCTCTGTGACTAGAGGTCACCTTATGTTTGCCACAAAGAAAATTACCCCCGGTGCCCATTGGATCGGTATTGCAAAAATCGCCAGCCGTACCTCGAGCAGTGATTTTGATAAGACCTTGTACGCTTATACCAAGACTTCTATAGCTATTGCGGATGCTTTTATAAGTTGTTGGGACGAAAAATACTATTCCAACCTCATTCGCCCGGAAACACTGATTAATGAACATATAGACGATAGTTGGGAGCCTGTTTTGCAAACGCCGCCATTCCCCGAGTACACAAGTGGTCACAGCGTGGTTTCAGGTGCTGCTGCAACGGCCCTAACGGATGTATATGGCGAAGATTTTGCCTTTGACGATGATACAGAACTAGCTTATGGTTTACCTGTGCGAAGTTTCAATTCGTTCGCAGAAGCTGCTGACGAAGCTGCAATAAGCAGAATGTACGGTGGGATTCATTATCGCGCCGCCGTAGCTGTTGGGGTAAAACAGGGCCGTGACCTTGGTAAATTAGTGGTAGAACGCCTGGAAATGAATTGATCAACTCATTTTTAGCTAACAATCTCTATGAAAAAAATATTCCTTTGGGCTGGTGTTGTAATCCTGGCCGGATTGATCTGGTATTTATTCATCAAGCCGTACGACTATCTGGTGCGCTTTGAGGTAAAATCCAGCGCAGGAACGGCTAACCAGATGATCAAACTCTGGAATAATGTGCTGGAGCCAAAAGGTAGCCTGGAACAGCGGTCATTGACCGAGCTAAACCAGGTACTTAAATTCAATGATTCTACACATATATATCACTGGGATATCAGCAGTTTATCGGATTCTACATCCCTGATAAAGGTATATGCCAAAGATTTAGACCATAGCATTAATAATAAGATCGCGATCCCGTTCAGTGATACAGATTTTGAAAAACGCACGAGAAAAACACTTACAAATTACCTGGAGAAGCTAAAGGAGCACCTGGACAGGTTTAGGATTACCTATTTGGGAGAAACAGATATGCCTGCAAAGTTTTGTGCCTATACTGAACTCGAGACCAGCCAGTATGGCAAAGCCGGGGGAATGATGCGAGACTTTAATTATATAAGTGGCGAGTTGTTAAAAAACAACATAGAACTGGACGGACCTCCAATGGTGGATATCACACACTGGGATAAGGAGAAAGACAGCATCCGGTTTCATTTCTGCTATCCGATAAAAAAAACAGACAGTCTTCCTAAGTTGGGTGACATAAAATACAAAGAGATTAAGTCGGGTAGAGCACTAAAAGCAGAATTTAATGGTAATTACATCTATTCAGACCGCGCCTGGTACGGGCTGCGCGATCTTGCTCAGAACCAGGGCCTGGAGGTAACAGAACTACCCCTGGAAATTTTTTACAACAACCCCAATATGGGTGGAGATGAATTAAAATGGAAGGCAGAAATTTATATGCCTTTGAAAAAAAAAGGTGAATAAATACAGTGTCATAGTCCTTGTTTTCTTCCTGAGCAGTTGTTCTAACTACGGCCAGTTAACTTTCGTTTCCAAGCTTCCCAAAAAACTGGATGAAAACTCCGGGATGGTGCATCTGAAAGACTCCACTGTTTGGCTAATCAATGACAGTGGTGGCGCCGATAAGATCTACCAGGTAAATTTCAAGGGCGACTTGCTCAGGGAAATTCGCGTTGAGGATGCTAAGAACAAAGACTGGGAAGACCTGGCCAAAGATGAAGATGGCAATGTATTTATTGGCGATATCGGGAACAATAACAGCCGCCGTAAAAACCTTCGGGTCTACAAGATACCGAATCCTGAATCGGAAGATGGAGACCAGTTAAAGGCCAAAAAAATTGAATTCAATTACCCGGAGCAAAAAAAATTTCCGCCGAAAAGAAAAGACCTGAAATACGATGCCGAGGCTATGTTTTACAGGGAGGGTAATCTTTTTATAATTACCAAAAACAGGGCCAAACCCTTTGATGGAGAGGCTTTTATCTATAAGATCCCTGCAAAAAAAGGCAAGCATGATGCCACGCTCGTTGGGAGTTTCACCCCTTGCAAGGAATATGCCACCTGCCGAATCACTTCTGCTGATATTTCTCCAGACGGTCAGAAGATCGTTTTGCTGAGTTATGGCAAGCTCTGGATATATACAGGGTTCAGTGAAGACGACTTCACCAAGGGTACGCTCAGATTCATCAACCTGGGTTCAGGTACTCAGTTGGAG
>JBPCUI010000075.1:0-4365 GCA_051011235.1 Flavobacteriaceae bacterium | reverse complement strand
GAATATTTCCTTACTGAATGGAAAGGCAAGTATCGTGGAAATCCATTTAGAACGTACGTTGGCCGCAAATACAAAGGAGGATACAGCGATCATTTTCCCGTTTATATTCAATTGAAACTAAATAATTGAGCGCAGACTTAATGATCAACTTCCAATAACCTATACTACCTTTATTATTTCATCTTTGGTTAGTATTTCATCTTTGCGCAATTTTCGGAATACCTGAGCTAATGTAAGCACATCCAGTTCGCAGTATTCGACAATTCGATCGATGTCCTGATCTTTATAAAACACTTCTCGAACCATACTGCCATCCATATCTTCTTTGGGCGATGGTATCCCGAGTACATTCGCCATTAATTTCAGGGATGTATAATGCTTGTAATCCCCGAATTTCCATAATTCCATGGTATCTAAATGGGGAACCTCCCAGGGTTTCTTACCGAAGAGATCTAATTTATAGGGAAGCCTGATTTCGTTTATTAACATTCTGCGCGCTATGTATGGAAAATCAAATTCCTTCCCGTTATGAGCACAAAGTAAATGCTGAGGGCGACTGAAATGACTGCTTAACAATGATTTGAATTCTTTAAGGATCTTATCCTCTGCACCGTGAAAAGATTTGATCCTAAAGCTCCGGAGATCAGATTTAAAATTAAAATAGCCAACTGAAATGCATATGATTTTACCAAATTCTGCCCAGATACCTGCTCGTTCGTAAAATTCTTCCGGAGTAATTTCATCTTTTCTTTGGTATTGGGTTTTCTGTTCCCAAAGTTGCCTTTTTGTATCATCAAGTGAACTGTACTCGGACGATTCGGGAACGGTTTCTATATCCAGGAAAAGAATATCTTCCAGTTTTAGCTTGTATAACATATTGAGAGTATTACAAAATTGGCTGGCAACAGACAAGATAGTGAACCAGGTTGAAATAGATCTTCACCATGGATTCAAGTTAAGAACAATTCTAATACTCATTCTGGAATCATTACTAGCTGAAGGTCAAATGTATGAGCTGGAGTATTTTACCTACCTTTAGTAAAAAAGTTGCATGAATCCCAAACTACTATTTTGGACAATTTGTGTTGCACTGGTCTTTTGGAATTGTTCAAATGACGATGGCGAAGAGATGCAGCCAGCTTCTTTATTGGAAATTCCGGACTTCCAACTTATTGCAGAAGATGCCGAGAGTATTTATTGGTACTCCTATAATGCAGAACTGGAATCTGCCAACACAATAAATCTTACCCAGGAGGACAATTTAAATCGGTTTTATATCAGCTTAAGACAGGTGGCCGATAAACTGTCTTTTTTTAGCCTGTTTGACGGCAATTTTTCACTTTTTCAAAAAAATACCAGCAACAACGGCACGGTATCCGTCCAGGATTTCATTTCAATTACTGCAGAACGATCCATCATCTGGGGAACCACTACGGAATCTCAAATTATTATGGCCTATTACAGTCCGCCGAGCTCCGGAGAATTGGGCGTGAGAACACTCGATATTGAATCGGGTTCTTTTGTAGATACGCCCTTGGCCTCTAATGTGTTCGACACATCAGAACCATTGTACCACAATCAAAGGCTTTTCGCCGCATATTTGGATAATAACAATCGGTATAAAATGGTGGTGTTCGACACTGAAAACCTCCTTATAATTAGGGCTTTTGACTTTCAGGATCAATTTCCGAGCCTGCTGATTAATGAAGAAGGGAATTTGGAAATTCTACTCGGCAGGGAAGGGATTTTTGGCAGACAGGTTTTTGATATTGTCACTATGGACCTTATAGACTCCGAAAATTTCAGTTTGGGTCAATTTTTAGAAACCGGGCCTTTGGAGGCTTTCCTGGTTAACAATAAGCTCTACTACCAATATTCTCTGGTACAACCTTCACCTTTACCATCTACCCCTGCTGTTTTTGATTTTACAACCGGCGACAGTCATATTGTTGACATAGTTTCAATAAGGGATATATTCCTGGAGGAAACTGGGCAGGTCTTTGTACCTACGGCCTTTGGTTTTAGTGTAGAAGAGAGAGTATTTTTAATGGCTTATGCCGTATCTACTTCAGATGATTCCTTTGATGGTGGGGTACTCGTTATTTCAGAAAATGGCGACTTAATTGATATCCTGGAATTGCCATTTATTCCCACATATTTTATAAAATCCTGATTTTTAACCAATTTGACTACCTGGTTTGTTTAATTTATAAATCGGTCATAGTCGTTTTAAGCAGATTGGGATAAATGGACTGTATTTTGGGTTCTTTTACTATGTTACCCTTAAATTTCAGTGATAAAAAGATGATGACAAACCAGCTGGTTTGTTAATCTGCGAAGAGGTTCATCTGCTTAACGGGGCACTCGTGGTCTAACAGCCATTTTTTTCGGTCCAATCCACCGGCATAACCTGTAAGTGATCCGTCGGATCCTATAACTCTGTGACAAGGGATAACGATCCATAGGGGGTTTTTACCATTGGCTGCGGCCACTGCTCTGACTGCCTTCACATCGCCCAGTTTCCTCGAAAGTTCCAGATAGGAAATTGTTTTTCCAAAAGGGATCTCTAATAGGGCATGCCAGACCTTTTTTTGAAAAGGAGTTCCTTTTGGATTGAGTTTTAGAGTGAATTCCTGGCGATTCCCGGTAAAATATTCATTCAGTTGGTCCACCGCTTCTCTCAGTGTAGCTGGAATTTCAATTGTCTGGGCCGGAATCCCATCCAGTAAGGAAATCGAATGCAACCCCAGATCATCACCTTTGATCTGTGCAAATCCCAGCGGAGTTTCCAGGAATGTTTCTCGCATTGGCTATTCGATTATACCGGTTCTTTTGGCTCGCGCCTCCCACTTCTTTCGGGCCAAAACCTGCAGATCTTCCACATTGTCGCTTTCGTCCATAATTTCAAGGCCCAGTAGTGTTTCAATGACATCCTCCATGGTCACAAGGCCGCTTACAGATCCGTATTCATCCACAACCAGCGCAATATGTTCTCTTTTGGCGATAAGAGTCTCAAACAATTGAGGAATTGGGGTATCTCTTCTGGTGACCAAAATCTCTCTCTTTATCCTGGACAGCGGAACTTTTCCATTCTCCTCAATAATTTCTTCTAAGACGTTGTCTTTCAATACATAACCCGAAATAGTATCCTCTCTTTCTCCATAAATTGGAATCCTGGAAAATCGAAGCTTCGGGTTCTGCTTAAAGAAATCTTCAACAGTAGTATTCTCCTGAGCAATTTTCATTACCGCACGAGGGGTCATTATGTCCTTAGCAAATACTTCGTCAAATCTTAAGAGATTTTTTATCATCTTGGATTCGGATTCCTGGAATACACCTTCTTCATGCGCTATATCGGCCATTACAGTGAACTCCTCTTTGCTCAATACACTTCCGTGCTGTCCTTTTTTACCAATTAATCTTGTAGAAAGTTGCAACAACCACATCATACCGGTCCATTTCATGATCCATACCATGATCTTTAATGCCTGCGTTGTGAAACGGGCCAGTCTTTTCCAATACGTAGCTCCAATAGTTTTTGGAATGATTTCAGACGCAACTAGAATCAGTATGGTCATTAGTGCAGAAACAACACCGACCATGATTTCTTCGGTAAATTCAAAACCAAAAACCTGATGTGTTCTGCTGCCAACAATCTCTGCATAAGCCGTTTTCGCCTGTACACCAACCAGAATAGCCCCAACAGTATGGGCAATTGTGTTAAGCGTCAGAATGGCTATCAGGGGTTTATCTATATCCTTTTTAAGTTCTTCAAGAGAAACAGCATAGGTTTTACCTTCACTCTTTTTTACATTCACAAAAGTAGGCGTAACACTTAATAAAACTGCTTCTAGGATTGAGCAAAGGAAAGAGAAGAAAACCGAGATAAAAGCGTAGAATAAAAGTAATCCCATGGATTAATATATTGATACAAAGTTAGCAATTAATTGACACTTTCCGACTTTATAAAAGCCTTATAGAACTGCTGCTGAACTGTCGTTCGCACATTTAGTTCATAGAGTTTGCGATGTGACCGGTCTGGGTAAACGCGATTTGATAAGAATATATATACCATTTGGTATTTGGGATCAACCCACACAAAAGTTCCAGTAAAACCGCTATGTCCAAAACTTTCTATGCTTGCTTCAGGTGCAGGATATGCAGCCTCAAGGTCGAGTTGATTGTTATTAATTAGCGGTTTGTCAAAGCCCAACCCTCTTCTGTTTTGATTTTCGGGATACTGGATGCGTGTAAATTCCCTAACAGTCGTTTCCGCCAGGTATCTTTGGCCTTCATACAGGCCGAAGTTAAGGTAGAGTTGCATCATTTTTAAAAGATCATCTGCAGTTCCAAACAATCCGGCAT
>JBPCUI010000074.1:0-11240 GCA_051011235.1 Flavobacteriaceae bacterium | reverse complement strand
AAGTGGTCATGTGTCTACAAATTGTTATTGCAGGAAATTTCCCAGGCAAAAATAAGAAAAGTGACTTTATTTTCAGAGCAGGTACAGGCCTAATCGTTCAATTTTAACACGGCCATAAAAGCTTGTTGTGGGATCTCCACATTCCCAACCTGTCGCATGCGTTTTTTACCTTTCTTCTGCTTTTCCAACAATTTCCTTTTACGGGTGATATCTCCTCCGTAACACTTGGCTGTCACATCTTTCCTCAAAGCCTTTATAGTTTCCCGGGAAATTATTTTAGCACCAATTGCGGCCTGAATGGGGATATCGAATTGCTGCCTCGGGATCAATTCCTTGAGTTTCTCACACATCTTTTTACCTATGTGGTAAGCATTATCAAAATGGACCAGGGCCGAAAGGGCATCTACCGGCTGGTTGTTAAGCAGTATATCAACACGTACTAATTTGGAAACCCGCATACCAATAGGGGAGTAGTCAAAAGAGGCATAACCTTTGGAGACAGTTTTAAGCCGGTCGTAAAAATCAAAAACAATCTCAGCAAGAGGCATATCGAAATTCAATTCAACCCGCTCTGTAGTCAGATAGGTCTGATTGGTAATTTGCCCGCGCTTATCTATACAGAGAGACATTACATTGCCAACAAAATCAGCTTTGGTGATGATTGTGGCCTTGATATAAGGCTCTTCCACCCGACTTACGGTCGACGGCTCTGGCAGATCCGAGGGATTATTTACTATGATGGGAATATCGGGGTTTTTAGTGCTATAAGCGTAATAACTAACATTAGGTACGGTTGTAATAACCGTCATATCGAATTCGCGTTCTAAGCGCTCCTGGACAATCTCCATATGAAGCATTCCCAGAAATCCGCATCGGAATCCGAAACCAAGCGCAGCGCTGCTTTCCGGACTAAAAACCAGAGAAGCATCGTTTAGCTGCAGTTTTTCCATTGAATTCCTAAGCTCTTCAAAATCTTCAGTCTCTACGGGATAAATACCGGCAAATACCATGGGTTTAACATCCTCGAAACCTTCAATGGCATTTTTGGTAGGGTTCTTTGCATCGGTTATGGTATCGCCTACTTTTACATCGCGGGCATCCTTGATCCCTGTTATAAGGTACCCCACATCACCTGCTTCAATGAACGGTTTAGGTACCTGGCTAAGTTTGAGCGTACCCACCTCATCGGCAAAATAGGTTTTGCCGGTGGCGACGAATTGAATGTGCTGTCCTTTGGAAATCCTTCCGTTAATAACCCTGAAATAAGTCTCTACCCCCCTGAACGGGTTGTAGACAGAATCAAAGACCAACGCCTGCAAAGGCTCATCCGGATTCCCTTTCGGCGCCGGTATACGATCTATAATGGCTTTAAGGATTTCCTTAATACCGCTGCCTGTTTTAGCACTCGCGGGGATCACTTCTTCGGACTTGCAACCTAAAAGATCTACAATATCGTCCGTTACCTCTTCAGGGTTGGCGCTGGGGAGGTCTACCTTGTTTAATACCGGAATGATCTCAAGGTCGTTTTCCAGGGCCAGGTAAAGATTGGAAATAGTCTGCGCCTGAATATTCTGAGCCGCGTCGACCACCAATAAAGCACCCTCACAGGCGGCAATAGAGCGAGACACTTCATAGGAAAAATCCACATGCCCCGGCGTATCGATTAGGTTCAGTATATATTCTTCTCCCTGGTAGCTATACTCCATCTGGACGGCGTGGCTCTTAATGGTGATGCCGCGCTCCCGCTCGAGTTCCATATTGTCCAGTAGCTGCTCTTTTTTATCGCGCTCAGTAACCGAACCGGTATGGTCGAGTAGCCGATCGGCCAGTGTACTCTTACCGTGATCTATATGGGCGATAATGCAAAAATTCCGGATGTTCTTCATAGCGCATTGAACAATATCATGGTGCCTGACATTTGGCTTGCAAATATAGTTCATTTCGGGCCAAGGCGGGATAATTATAAGCTATATGTGGTTTTGTTTGAAAATAGCGCTGTATGTCCTTTCAACTGATTTTGGAGGGAAATACTTAGATATTTTCATAGATTTGAGCACCAACCCTGAATCTGTGAAACTAATTAAACTCATTTTTTGTGCCTTGTTACCTGTTGGTTTATGGGCGCAATCATTTGAGCTTTCAGGTACCGTTAAGGACGTTGACGGGCGTAATATTTCTTTCGCTAATGTGGTATTATTGAACGTGGCAGACAGCAGCCAGGTAAAAGGATCCCTGGCCGATGAGACAGGCAGGTTTATTATGTCGGATGTAAAGCCAAGCCTCTACTTTTTACAGGCCCGTTATTTCGGGTATACTTCCAGATTAATCCCGCTCGACATTCAGAATGATGTGCGCATTGGAGCCCTGTTCATGGAAGAAGATCAGGTATGGCTCGATGAGGTTGTGGTCACCGCCAGACAACCCACCGTGGAGCGAAGGGCAGATCGCCTTGTGTTCAATGTGGAGAATACAATTGTATCCCAGGGGAATACCTGGGATATTTTAAGGAATACTCCGGGGGTTATAAATGTTCAGGGACAGTTAGAAGTTCGCGGTCAGCGCGCCACCATCTATCTGAACGACCGGAAGGTGCAGCTCTCACAAACGGAGGTACAAAATCTGCTCGAAAGCCTGACGGGATCTGCTATAGCCTCAATTGAGGTACTCACCAATCCGTCTGCCCGCTACGACGCTGAAGGAGGCCCTATTCTGAACATTATTACAACCAAGAATATAATACCCGGTTATAAGGGTAGTGTTCAGGGCAATTATACGCAGGCTGTTTTCCCGAAGTATAGCCTGGGAACCAGCCATTATTTTAAGAACAACAAACTGAATCTTTTTGGGAATTATACTATAAACCCCAGAAAGGATTTTAAGGATGTGGCGAGTGAAATTAATTATATAAACGACCTGGATGAAGTATTTGCAGGCTGGGATACGCAGTTAGACCGAACTACCAGATCCCAGTCGCAACAGGCAAACCTAATTTTGGATTACGACCTGGACGAACAGAACCGATTAAACCTCACATCCAATCTGACATATTCGCCAAATAAAAAAATTAATGATGTTGTAGATACTGAAATGCGAAACGGGCAGAATGTTCTGGATTCGACACTTAACACAATGGGCGCACTCAGAAACGACTATCTTAACCTCGGCTTTGATCTCAACTATGAGCACGATCTGAATAAAAAAGACGGAATCATTAAGGCGAATGTGCATTACACACATTTTGACGAGGACCAGGGCCAGGAAGGATCCAGCAATTATTTTGATCCGGATGGTAATTTCATTAGAAATTTTAGTTTTTCAACCGATGCCAAACAGGATATTGATATTATTACAGGCCAGGTAGATCTTTCATTACCCCTGGGCGAGACCAGCCTGGAGACTGGTATCAAATTGTCTTCAATTCAAACAGACAGCCGTATCGATTATTTTGATGTCAACGGAACTCAGCCTCCATTCGATATCGTGCTGTCTGATATTTTTCAATACGATGAGACCGTATGGGCAGCCTATGGCGGGATTTCAAGAAACTGGGAGAAATGGTCCTTAAAAGTCGGTCTGAGAGGAGAACATACTCACGTAGAAAGCCTTTCAATTACCTTAGACAGCCTGAGTACTCAGGATTATTTTGAATTATTCCCAAGCCTTTACATCTTACACCGTATTGACGAGGATCACAGTATTGCCCTGGATTACAGCAGGAAATTGAGAAGACCTAATTACAGAGACCTCAATCCTTTCAGGTATTTTCTCAACGAGAACGATTTCAGAGAGGGGAACCCCAACCTTAGACCCAATTTCTCACACAACTTCAATTTCAATTACACTTTTAAAGACACCTATTTTTTTGATATTTACTACAGGGATAACGGAAATTACATCAGCAGACTTACCTTCCAGGACAACAACAACCAAACCTTGCGGCAGGCACCGCAGAATGTACTTGAAAGTGTCTCCTACGGCGTGGATCTGACCATGGGAAAATCTCTGATACCAATTTGGTACTTCTATGCCTATACTTCTGTTTTCTATGAAGATGAGACTTTCCTCGCCCTGGAAAGCCAGGAGGAATCATATACGAATAAGGTAAGCGGATTCTATGGGTACATGGCCAATTATATCACACTTTCCAAAGACAAAACTTTTACTGGGGAACTGGCACTCACCTATTTTAACAGGTTCCTTTACGGATCCTATATACTCGGAGAATCCTTTAACCTCAATATCGGATTTCAAAAATCTCTTTGGAATAAAAAGGCCGTAATCTCGCTCGTTGCCGAAGACATTTTTGGCAAGGTGAATCCGCGCTATACATCCCGGTATTTTAATCAGGATAACTCCTATCTATCCAAACCTGAAACACAGTTTATCCGCCTTGGATTTACGTTTAATTTTGGGAATTACGGCTTGTTGGACAACAAGAGAAACCTAAACAAAATCGAAAGAGATCGTCTGGAGAACGAATAAATTACAGAGGTTTTCGAGCTAATTAGTAATTTTGTGGCCCGTAAAGACTTAAAAATGGTCAGGATTGGAAACATCAGCTTGCCGCGATTCCCTCTGCTCCTCGCTCCAATGGAGGATGTAAGTGATCCGCCCTTCCGCGCCTTGTGCAAAGAACAGGGAGCAGACGTGGTTTACACGGAATTTATTTCCTCGGAAGGACTTATCCGCGATGCGGCCAAGAGTGTAATGAAGCTGGATATTTATGAAAAAGAAAGACCTGTGGGGATCCAGATATTTGGTGCAAATCTGGATTCTATGCTACGCTCTGTAGAGATAGTAGAACAATCAAAACCCGATATAATCGATATTAACTTTGGCTGCCCTGTAAAGAAAGTGGTGAGCAAGGGCGCCGGCGCAGGTATTCTGAAGGACATCGACAAAATGGTAATGCTTACCAAGGCTATGGTAGAACACACTCAGCTACCTGTTACCGTTAAAACAAGACTTGGCTGGGATCACAACTCGATCAGGATTGTGGAAGTGGCAGAACGCCTGCAGGATGTGGGTTGCAAAGCTATCGCTATTCACGGCCGTACCCGGGTACAGATGTACAAGGGACAGGCCAATTGGGGACCTATTGCGGAGGTCAAAAATAACCAGCGCATGCATATTCCTGTATTTGGGAACGGAGATATAGATTCGCCGGAAGCGGCTAAGCGAATGAGAGATGATTTCGGTTTAGACGGGGCCATGATAGGCCGCGCGAGTATTGGAAATCCCTGGTTCTTCAAGGAAGTGAAACACTATCTAAAGTCAGGTGAAAAACTACAAACCCCAACGATGGCCCAACGAGTTGATGCCGCCAGGCGGCATTTACAAATGGCAATAAACTGGAAAGGTGAAAAACTAGGTGTTTTTGAGACCCGCAGGCACTATACCAACTATTTCCGTGGTATTCCTCACTTTAAAGAATACCGTATGAAAATGGTGACCAGTGACGATGCCGCAGATGTTTTTTCTGCCTTTGACGAGGTCCTTGAAAAATTTGGAGATCATGTTTTTGCCTGATTAAGCCAATAATTTTTTATTTACCCTGCTACTGGCGATCCATGATGCGATCACCCCAAGTATCACAATCGTGGCCAGCACCAAAACCACATTCATCATCTTAAACTCTACGGGATATGCCAGGGAAGGTGTGATTTTCAGCCAGCCGAAACTAAGTTGTGTCCAGACAAGCAAAGATGCCACCAGTACCCCAATTAGCCCTCCCAGACTGGTAACAATTACACCCTGCACAAAATAGATCCTGCGCAGCTCTTTAATAGTTGTACCCAAACTAAAAAGGGTTTTGGAGTTTTGTTGTTTATCCAGGATCAACATAATAATTGCACCAACCACATTGAACAGAGCAATGATCAGAACGAGGGTAAAGATCAGATAGGTAGCCAGATTTTCCGTATTGAGCATCTTGTAGAGTGTACTATTGAGCTCACGCCTGTTTTTAAGTAGCGCTTCCTCACCGACTATGGCTTGCAGATCTTCCCGCAATTGTTCAGGGTCTGCATCGGGCGTCAGTTTAAAATTAATTCCTGAAATTTCCCCTGGTTTTTTGTTTACAAGGTTTTGAACAAGGTCAATATCGGCAAAAACATATTTGTTATCCAGGTTTTCCTCGATGGCATAAACCCCAAACAGGACTACCGCCAGCGTATTGTAGAGATTCCCCTGAAGGGCTTGTGGACTGAGAAGCCCTTTTCCTGGTTTTGGGGCGATAAGAATGAGCGGATCCTGATAATTATTGATCGTAAGTCCAAGCAGATTGGTAATTCCCAGACCTGCTACGGCCTGTTTGCCAGAGACTGCCCATTCGCCCCAGTAAATTGTACTATCCACATCGATGGCCAGGCGATAAGCCGAATCCACACCTTTTACATAAGCTACATCACCTTTTTGACCATAGCTTAAATACACTCTTTCCTCAAGCTCCCTCGAGTAGGAGGCTATACCGGCCAGTGATTTGATTTGTTTTTCCTGCTCAGGATCTAGACTGAAAAATTTGCCTGCCGTTGGAACGGCCTTTAGATCCGGATCGAAGGTATTGGTAAAGGAGAGACTAAAAGTCTTAAGCCCGGCAAAACCGGAAAGAACAATAAACAGGGCAGCAGAACCAATCACGATTACCAAAAAAGTAACAAAATTGATGATGTTAACAGCATTCTGGCTGCTTTTAGAACGGATATATCGTTTTGCTATGTAAAAAGGGAAATTCAAGACTTCTTTCTTCTCGGCAACAGATCCGGGTTTTCGAGAGGATCCTCGCCATGCTCCAACGATTTTTCAATATTATCAATGTAGTCCAGTGAATCGTCCAGGTAAAATACAAGTTCGGGCATGCGCCGAAACTGGTGCCTTGTTCGCCTGGCCAATTCGTGGCGGATAAGTGGCTGGTTGGATTGGATGCCTTCTATGACTTCCTTCGCCTGAGCGGTAGGGAAGATACTCAGATAGGCTTTAGCAATAGACAGGTCTACTGTCACCGAAACTTTCGTGACAGAGATAAGGGTTCCCTTCATACCACCATCGCTGGCTGCGCGTTGTAAAACATCGGCCAGGTCTTTTTGTAATACCCCTGCAATCTTTTTCTGTCGCTGTGTTTCCATCTGGGCAAAAATACGGTAAATATTAGTGAGGCTCTAATTTAAAGATCGGCCAATGGCCTGGAATTTAAATTAGCCGGCAGAACTAATCCCGCCTTCTGGCAGGATTTCGTTTGGTGATATATGTCATATAATTATTTAGCCAATGTCTTACTTTTGTACAGCGAAAAGAGCGCAAAATAAAATAAACACCAAAAACGTGAGAAAAATAGAACATATCGGCATCGCAGTGAAAGACCTGGAGGCCTCTAATGAATTGTTCAGCAAACTATTCGGCACAGGGCCTTACAAGGAAGAAGACGTGGTCTCGGAAGGCGTAAAGACATCCTTTTTTGAGTCTGGCCCTAATAAGATCGAGCTGCTGGAAGGCACCAGCCCGGACAGCCCAATTTCAAAGTTTATTGAAAAGAAGGGTGAGGGTATTCACCACATTGCTTTTGATGTGGGCGATATTCATGCGGAGATTGAAAGGCTGAAAGGCGAAGGCTTTATAGTGCTGAATGAAAGCCCTAAGAAAGGAGCAGACAATAAACTAGTTGCCTTTTTGCATCCTAAAAGTTCGAATGGGGTTTTGGTAGAACTTTGCCAGGACATTTCTGAGGACTAGAGATGCAGTTGCTCAGTTTCCCGATCAGACACTTCTGTTCCCGTTATATAACTATTCTGACACTTTGCTTGCCAGGTCCATGACCTTAGAAGGCTGATCTTCAGATAAATTTATCTCCTCATCTCCATGATAAATGGTGAGGCCTTCACCTTTTTTTAGCGAGTATTTCACCGTGTCTTCGTTGATCTTCACCTCAATCATTTGCCCGCGCACGGTTAACGGGAAACGAACCTTTGTAGCTTGTAAAGTGCTTTTCGGATTGAACGATATCCTTCCTCCGTGATCGCGCAGTCCCGCCAACCCATAGGCAATGGCCATCCATGTTCCGCCCATCGATGCGATATGGGCTCCGTCTTTAACATTTCCACCTACATCTGCAAGGTCCATCCACGCGGCGTACCTGATAAGCTCTACGGCCCGGTCAAGATAGCCCAGTTCAACGGCCAGTATACTATGAACACATGCAGACAATGAAGAATCCCCTGTGGTTAAGGGATCGTAGTAATCGAAATTCCGCTTTTTCTGCTCCAGTGAAAATTCGTGGTCTAAGAGAAACATCACCATGGCAACATCCGCTTGTTTAATTACCTGGAAACGGTAAATTACCAATGGATGGTAATTAAGTAGTAGCGGATATTTGTCCATCGGGGTATTTTCAAAATCCCAAACTTCCTTTTTAAGAAATCCATCATCCTGCGGATGAATTCCTCTCTTTTCATTGTAGGGAATATACATATGCTCCGCAGCCTTCCTCCATTCGTCAATTTCCTCAGGCAGGAGATCTGTGTCGTGCACCAAAGCCTCAAAACGTTCTGGTCTCTTTTTTTGCATCAACTCCAGACTCTCGGCGGCATATCGCAAATTCTCACGGGCCATCATGTTTGTAAAAGTATTGTTGTTAACAATGGCTGTATATTCATCTGGCCCTGTGACACCATGGATATGAAACTGATCTTTCCCGTCATGGGAATAAAAGCCCAGATCTGCCCACAAGCGGGCGGTTTCGATCAGCATCTCGGCACCATAGTCAAAAAGGAACTCCTCATCACCTGTAACCTCCACATATTTCCTCAAAGCGTACATTATATCTGCATTGATATGATACTGTGCCGTCCCGGCTGCAAAATAGGCGGAAGCCTCATCGCCCGTAATCGTTCTCCATGGAAAGAGTGCGCCTTTCTGATTTAATTCTGCAGCACGCTTTCTCGCTTTATCCAGAAGGCTGTGGCGAAAACGCAATAAAATTTTAGCCACGTTCGGCGATGTGTAAATCAAAAATGGCATGAGATAAATTTCCGTATCCCAGAAATAATGCCCTTCATAGGCATCTCCCGTAAGGCCTCTGGCACCGATTCCGGTGCCTTCAACGCGCGCGGAGGCCTGAAGGATATGAAACAGATTAAACCGGAGGCATGGTTGAGTACGCCTGTCTTTGCGCATAGTAACCTCAATATCACTGCGCTCCCAAAAATCATCCATATAGCGCTGTTGACCCTTTGCCAGTTCATCGAATCCCTCCTTCATCACAGAGTTCAGAGTTCGCTCGGCACGCCCACAAAGTTCAATTGCCGGTGCGCTACGTGATGTGTGATAAACCATATATTTAACCAAGCGGAAGGATTCACCGGCCTGTGCATTTACCGAATAGACAATTTTAGCAGAATCCTCATAACATTCACTTTGGTGAGTATAAGTGCTATCGCTTTGAATTTCATGATCAACTCCGCACGCAAGTGTCATTTTACTCGTGTGAACCTGATGCCCCAATAGAATTCGCTGGTCTTTGACCTGATTTACATGAGGAATATAAACGCTGTGCTCGAAGGCGCGGGCTTTTCTGGGATCCTCATCTTTAGGTTCACCCGTTTCGGATGGACAGCGCATCTTGGAAGAAATGATCAACCTGGCCGGGGCATTGAGAACCTTCACCTCATAGGAAATGGCTGCCACGTGACGGCGTTCCATGGAAACGATTCTTGTAGACCGAATAGAAACGCGTTTTCCCGAAGCCGTTTCCCAAAGGATGTCGCGATGAAGGGCGCCGGCTTTCATGTCCAGCACACGTTCATAAGATTTGAGATGGGCGGTGGGAAGATAAAAAGGTTCGTCATCTACGTAAAGCCTGATCACTTTACTATCGGTAACATTCAGCATGGTTTGGCCTGTTTTGGCAAAACCATAGGCGCTTTCTCCGTAGCGGATCGGCCACTGCTCATGAAATCCGTTGATATAAGTCCCCCGCTGTACCACAGGCGTCCCTTCCTCGTGGTTGCCACGAAGACCTAAATAGCCGTTGCCTGTTGCAAAAACAGTCTCATCCTGGGCAAGATACTGAGGCGCGAATTTTTTTTGAATGATCTTCCAATCATCCAAAGGATAAATATGTTCCGGCGCTAGTTTAATTTCTTTGGATATCATACCTGATCAATTTTATTTGCCATTACTGTGTTGTAGAATTCATCACCTCTAAAAACACCTCATAAAAATAAGGAAGAAGTGTTTTGTTTGTAATACATTGATGTTAACATTAAAGCAAATATCATCAATTGATAAAAATCTCTTGTAACAGGATCAAATACTCATCCGACCAAACGATAAATGCTTTCAGTCAAGAAATATACTTATACCAGACCTGCAAATCCTAAAAAGGCCAAAGACAATAGTCCGGCGATTAATAAATTGATAGGCACACCCTTCATACCCTCGGGGATATCTGCCAGTTCTAAAAACTCGCGAATACTTGCAAATACAATCAGGGCAAGCGCAAAACCGATTGAGCTGGAAAATGCAAAGAACACCGCCTTTAACAAAGTACCGTTATCCAGGCCCAATGCCAGGATGGCGACTCCCAAAATAGCACAGTTGGTGGTGATCAGAGGAAGAAAAACCCCTAATGCCTGATATAAAGGAGGGCTAACCTTTTTTAGGATAATCTCAACCATTTGGACTAGAGCGGCAATGACTAAAATAAAGGTGATGGTTCGCAAATAGTCCAATCCCATAGGCACCAATATGTAATTGTGCAACAAATAGGTAACCGTAGTAGCAACTGTCATAACAAAGAGCACGGCACCCGACATGCCCACCGAGGTAGACACCCTGCTTGAAACCCCCAAAAATGGGCAAATACCCAGAAATTGGGATAACACAATGTTATTGACAAATACGGCGCCTATAAGAATGACAAAATATTCCATATTATCCGTTTTTATGAGTTAGCCTGTTAAATACTATCGCCAGATAAGCCAGGGCGATAAATGCCCCCGGCGGCAGTATGAACAGGATTAGTGTATTGGCATCCTCAGTGACAAACCTGAACTCAAAAACACTCCCATTTCCCAGAATTTCCCGTACAGCCCCTAAGGCCGTAAGTGCTATCACAAAGCCCATGCCCATACCAAGGGCATCAATGATGGAAGCGGTCAGATTGTTTTTGGATGCAAAAGCTTCCGCTCTTCCCAGGATCAGGCAGTTGACCACAATAAGCGGAATAAATATTCCCAATTGCTCAT
>JBPCUI010000073.1:0-19662 GCA_051011235.1 Flavobacteriaceae bacterium | reverse complement strand
GCCTTAGTGGTAAAAGTGTGGTTCCTTTAATCTCCGGAACAGCCTGTGCAATTCCTGCGGTAATGGCTACACGTAATATCGAAAACTGGAAAGAGCGGCTGATCACAATTCTGGTAACTCCTTTTACTACCTGTTCGGCCAGGTTGCCTGTTTATCTCATTATTATTGCTCTGGTCATTCCACAGGGCAGGTTTTTGGGGTTGAGTTATCAGGCTCTTACCCTCATGTTACTCTACCTTTTGGGTTTTGGAGCTGCAATCGTATCAGCAATGATACTCAATAAAATTCTACGGATTCAAGGAAGGTCTTTTTTTGTAATAGAAATGCCGAGCTATAAGCTTCCTCTATTTAGAAATGTATTCTATACAGTAATTGAGAAGACCAAGAGTTTCGTGGTCGGTGCCGGGAAGATTATTCTGGCCATATCTATAATTCTCTGGTTTTTAGGTTCAAATGGTATTTCCGATAATTTTAAAAATGCGAACGAAATAGTAAGTGAGCGTATACAGCAAAATGGATTTTCCGCCTATAGCAATGCTTTTATAAAAAATAAACTGGAAGAATTTAAAGAAACCAACAGTGGTGGTGGGATCGAGAATTCCAATGGAATAAGCTCGGTAGTGCTTAAGGACTCATTGAGTCGGAAAACTATTGAACTTGAGGAGGCTGCGAAAAGCCAGGAAATTGCGAGTTACAGACTTGAGCATTCTTTTATCGGTCAAATTGGTAAAAGTTTTGAGCCATTGGTAAGACCATTGGGCTACGATTGGAAAATAGGCATTGCCATACTCACATCATTTGCGGCGAGAGAGGTATTTGTGGGAACACTTGCAACTATTTACAGTGTGGGAAATGATGAAGAGGAAACTATAAAAAACAGAATGGCTGCCGAAATAAACCCAATTAATAAAAAACCTCTCTTTAATTTATCTTCAGGTATATCCTTATTGTTGTTCTACGCCTTTGCAATGCAATGTATGAGTACCCTGGCCATCGTTAAAAAGGAGACCAACAGCTGGCGCTGGCCCTTATTGCAACTAGTGTTTATGAGCGTTTTTGCGTATCTTGTAGCATTGATCACTTACCAAATTATCCAGTAATTATGGCTTGGTTCCAGGAAATACTTGTTTATATAATCTTAGCAGGAGCCCTAATGTATATTTTTAGGAAGTACTTTTTGCCTAAAAAGTTTCTGGGAGCAAAGAAATCCAATAAGCCTTGTAAGCACGATGATTGTGGGTGCCATTAGCACTTGTTTGAATCCCGATTAGAAGAACCGGAACTTAGCAAAACCTTAGAGCGCTATCTGGATCTCTGTAACAGACTGCATTTTAAAGGCACACTCTTTAAATTTTGGCGGGCCAAAGGTTTTCATTTTGGCATTTGAGAACCCAACTGCTTCCTTTGGAATACCTAACCAATTGGTATCTAATTCATCATTGCCATTCACGTCGTGATATAGTGCAATGGCAAATTCTCCATCGGGAAGGTCATCAATAGACAATTCTGTTTTTCCTTTTTTCGCAACAGTGCTTTCGGATTTAAATACATGTTCATGACTTAGAAAAGTCTCTGAAGTATCGTAAATCGCCACTCTGATATTGCCTTCTGATTCTGGAACACCCATAACCTCAATGTTCAATTTATTTTGAGAAAAGGCAAGAACCGGTATTAATAAAAACAGTATAAGATAAATTCTCATTTTAAATAAGTTTAAGTCTGTGCTAAAAAAACAGTAATTCACATTTAAAATTGTGTCAATCAAGCTTATTTTTCCAATCTACATTGTAAAAACCCTCATTATAGGCCAGAAAAAGGGCAAAATTAAAGAATTAGCACACTCCTTTATTTTGTTTAACGAAAGATTGTGATCTTGATCTCAGGATATTTATTGTGCAAATTACTCGGCCTTCGTCCTGTATTTATCCATCCATGCCAGCGTATGTGTGATCTTGGCAATTAAATTACTCGGTTTATTGGCAATCCCGTGACTTGCACCTGGAATCTCTACCAGTACCGTTTCAATCTTTCGAAGTTTTAAAGCGTGATATAGTTGTTTAGCCTCGCTGGGTGGTGTTCTCAGGTCGTTCATACCTACCATGATCATAGTCGGTGTTTCTACATTTCCAACCAACGAAATAGGAGAGAAACTCCAATACCCCTCAAAATTTTCCCAGGGCTGTCCGGGGTATCTCGAGTTTGCATACCGAAAGTAATTGTCGGCGACCAATGTTTTGCTAATCCAGTTCATCACTGGCTTTGTGACAACCGCCGCTTCAAAACGATTGTTCTTGCCAATAATCCAGGCGGTCATTATACCACCCGCACTGCCACCAGTTACAAATAATTGATCTTCATGTGCAATGCCTTTGGAAATACAGAAATCTACGCCGTCCATCACATCGTTATAATCCTCGCCCGGATAATTATTAAGTAACAGATTGGCAAATTCTTCCCCATAGCTGGTACTGCCTCTGGCATTAGGATAAAAAACAATATAGTCTGCAGCAGCGTATAACTGCATTTCGGCCGAGAACCTGTCCCCATAGTTGGCTATGGGTCCGCCGTGGTTCTCTACGAGAAAAGGGTATTTCCTTGTGGCATCGTAGTTGGGCGGATATACAATCCATCCCTGCAGATCGCGCTGATCTACAGAAGATTTATACCAAACCTCTTCTACATTACCGAGAGATCTGTATCCGAGCAGCCCTTTGTTTAAAAAGGTGATCCTGTTGGCCCTCTGCGTCCTCGATTTAACTACGGCCAGTTCGGCAGGATATTCCGGTCTGCTGTGAGTATAAGCCAAAGTGC
The DNA here is from genome assembly GCA_051011235.1 of Flavobacteriaceae bacterium. Lineage (GTDB taxonomy): Bacteria > Bacteroidota > Bacteroidia > Flavobacteriales > Flavobacteriaceae > JAHEJJ01. The sequence goes on along the minus strand of JBPCUI010000073.1, from coordinate 16,851 downwards.
CATCTTTTGATACGCTGAAAGAACCTCCCGCATATGGCCTTCCTATGGAGGTGCCCCCCAGGTTATCGGCCAATTTTTTTACTTCTCCGCTGAGATTGATATGTCCGATTTTGGTATTGCCTTTATCGTCGTATTTAAAATAGAGCCCGGAACTTTTTATATCCCATACCGGATCATAAACAGAGCGATCCAGAGAAATTGAGAGCGATCTGTTATCGAGACCGCGAACGTTCATTAATTGAAGCTGGGAAACCTGGTGGGCTTGCATTTTATCCTCGTAGCCCAAATAAGCTATATACTTGCCGTCTGGTGAAACTGCCGGTCCATAATCAGGCCCTTTTCTTGAGGTCAACTCGGTGATAGCTCCGTTGTTGACATCTACACTGTAGATCTCGCTATTTCGAAAATCGTGTTCCCAATTTTCATTTCTGTTGGCTGAGAAATAAATTAATTTTCCGTCAGGAGACCAGCTTATTTTACCCCTGTGATGGAAGTCTCCTGAACTAAGTTGCCTAATAGCACCCCCCTCGGAAGGAATAACGAAAACATGATTGAATCCCGGCTTCAAATATCCCTTGCCATCTGCTTCGTGATAAAGCCGGTCTGTAATTCTTGGTTTTTCAGCCCATTTGGCTCCTTCCGGTTTCTTTGGCATTTTAACCAATACCGGCGGGTCTTTAGATACATTCATTGTAAAGGCCAGTAAATTGCCATCGGGCGACCAGGTTAGTGAAGCTGGTGTAAAGGGCAATTGAGATATTCTTGCAAAATTTCCTGAATTTAACCAGTACATATAAATTTCAGAACCTTCATCCGTTTGGCTTAAGAAAGCAATACGACGGCCATCCGGCGACCATCTACCGGAAGACTCCGATATTTCTCGTGAAGTGAGTTTCCGGTGCTGCGAACCATCGGGTCTTATCATCCAAAGGTTACCAATAGCACGGTCATTCATTATATCAAATCCCATTCGCCGATAGATGATCCAGGAACCATCCGGGGCGATCTGCGGATCTGTAACATATTCCAGTTCAAAGACATCCAGGTAGGAGAAATTGGGTTGTTGACCGATCCCAGAAGAAAGCCATAATATACTCAGGACCAGAAGTAATTTTATCTTATTCATAATGTGGTAAATTTTAAATCTCGTAACATATTTATCTCGGGGAAAACACGGCGACAGAAATTGGAAAAATCACAAAAATCTATACAGGTTTAACCCAATTGACTGCTCTAAAAGTATTATATTTATGCTTAGTCTCATTAGGAAATTACAGAATATAGCATCTAATCACTCCAACATTCTGAATTTCAAATTCTGATATAATATGTACTCGATCCAGGAACTTGAACAGGCAAGTAGGCGTAAAGATTTAATACAAATCGCCCAGGAAAAGAATATAAATATTGGTAGAGTACTCCAAAACCTCAGATACGAGGAAGAGTTGAAAATATTGCAAGCAGAGTTAGTGAATTTACAGCATTGGGTAACTCGACGGAAGTTAAGAGTAGCCATTATTTTCGAAGGACGTGATGCAGCCGGAAAAGGAGGTGCTATCAAACGATTCACTGAACACCTCAACCCCAGAACCACACGCGTTGTGGCTCTTTCCAAACCTACCGAAATGGAGAGTGGCCAATGGTATTTTCGAAGATATATTAAGGAACTGCCAAACCCCGGTGAAATTGTCTTTTTTGACCGTAGCTGGTACAATCGGGCGGTGGTTGAACCTGTGATGGGCTTTTGTAATAAAAAAGCCTATGAACAATTTATTGTCCAGGTACCCGGGTTTGAACATATGCTGTATGAAGACGGTGTGCAATTGATTAAATTTTGGTTTTCGATCTCTAAAAATGAACAGAAAAAAAGAATTGAATCCAGGTTGTTGAATCCGTTGAAAAAATGGAAATTCAGTCCGGTCGACCGAAGGGGGCAGGAATTGTGGGATAAGTATACACATTACAAGGAACAGATGTTTTCGAAAACGCATACGACATTTAGCCCCTGGATCATTGTCAGGGCCAATAATAAAAAGGTAGCGCGCTTGGAGAGCATCCGATATGTTCTTGCCAAATTCGCATATACGAGCCGAACAAAACCCAAAACCAGCATATTGCCAGACCCCAATGTAATACTCAGGTATTACAGGCATATTGAACAAATTGATATTTAGTGAATGAAAAACCGAGCTATTGCCACAAGCAGTATAAGTGAAGAGGATCTTCAATTGCTGAACTCCCGTCTTGGGTTAAAATGTCTCTTTGCAGACAAGAAGACCAATATTGTCAAGGCCTTGCGGATGACCAATTACGAATTGGAATTCAAAAGGCTACAGGCAGAACTCGTAATATTGCAGAATTGGGTAATTGCCAAAAAGAAAAAAGTTGTTATAATCTTTGAAGGAAGAGACGCGGCCGGAAAGGGTGGTGCAATCCGCAGGATCACAGCTTATATTAATCCCAGGCATTTCAAGATCGTCGCACTTCCAAAACCTACCCAGGAAGAGCAGGGTCAGTGGTATTTCCAGAGATATGTCAACCGGCTTCCTAAACCAGGTGAGATTGTCTTTTTCGACCGCAGTTGGTACAATAGAGCTGTGGTGGAACCGGTGAATGGATTCTGCACCAAACCCCAGTATCAGAATTTTATGAAGCAAGTTAACAGCTTCGAACGAATGATTCTGGATTCAGATACTTATCTGATTAAATTCTATTTTTCCATTACCAAGGAGGAACAGGCAAACCGGTTTAAAGAAATCAAATCGAATCCTTTAAAAAAATGGAAAATGACCGCTGTCGACCAGCGGGCACAGGAATTGTGGGACGATTATACTGCTTTTAAGTTAAAGATGTTCGAGCATACCAATATGAAGGATTCGCCCTGGGTGATTGTCAACGCCGATAAGAAATACGAGGCCAGGATAGAAGCTCTTCGATATATTATTGATAACATCCCTTACGAAGTGATGCCTGAAGATCTGTTATAATCGTTAACCCAGCGCCACATCCAAAGACATCATAATAATAAAACCACCAATAAAGCCTAAAGTAGCTATATCCGTATACTTGTCTTGCTGAGTTTCCGGGATCACTTCCTCGACAACTACAAAGATCATTGCCCCGGCAGCAAAAGAAAGCGCATAGGGAAGGATTGGCTGAAAAGTAAGAACCGCCCATGCCCCGAGCACTGCAGCAATTGGTTCAACAATGGCCGAAGCCTGGCCGTAATTAAAACTCTTAAATCTACTCAGGCCTTGTCTTCTAAGAGGCATTGCAACCGCAATACCCTCCGGGAAATTTTGTAATCCAATACCCAGAGCTAAAGCCACAGCACCTCCAATGGTAGCACCGTCGAACCCTGCCGCTACACCTCCGAAAAGTACGCCTACTGCCAAACCTTCTGGTATGTTGTGTAAGGTAATAGCCAGGGTTAGCAGCGTGGTTTTATGCCAGGGTGTTTTAATCCCCTCCTTTTCGCTCTCCCTAAAATTAATATGCAAATGCGGTAAAACTTTATCCAGGCCAAATAGGAAGAGAGCTCCCAGCATAAACCCAACCGCGGCAGGTATTACCTTGGTAAACCCTTCACCCGGACTCATTTCAATACCCGGAGCCAGCAAACTCCAAAAACTTGCCGCTACCATTACACCACCGGTGAACCCCAACATACCGTCGAGCAATGCCCGGTTCATTTTTTTGAAAAAGAACACAAATGAGGCCCCTAAAGCGGTCAGTCCCCAGGTGAACAGCGTAGCGTAGAATGCGGCAGTAATGGGATTGATTTTCTCGAAATATTCAATTACTTGTTCAATCATCTTAAAGATTTTTAACATAGAGGTTAGATGCTATTTGATGCGATAAATGCATCCGCCTCCCATCTACCTTTATAAATAAAGAGTTGTCGAACTCTTCTCGTTCTAATAATTCTATGTGATGCCCCAGCGCAATTCGATTTTTGTCCAGAAATTTCAGGAAAGAGGCAGAAGAATCCTTAACCCCAACGCATATTCCTTGGCTACCCAAAGGCATTGTGCTGAGTAATTGCTTTTTCCCCGAAGGCAGACTTCCGTCTTTTGCCGGAATGGGATCTCCATGGGGATCGAACCTGGGAGATCCGAGCAAGTCATCTAATTTGTCGATTAGCTTTTCACTTTTTATGTGCTCCAGCTGTTCCGCTACCTCGTGTACCTCATCCCAGCTGAATCCCAGTTTTTCAACGAGAAAAACCTCCCATAACCTGTGCTTTCTTATGACCGACAGAGCCAAGCTGCTTCCTTCCTTACTGAGAGATACGCCCTTATATTTTTGATAGTTTACAAGGTTTTTTTCTGCCAGACGCCTTAGCATGTCGGTAACTGAAGAAGGTTTGGTATCCATTTGTTTGGCCAGCGCATTGGTAGATACCGACTTAGCCCCCCCTTTGTTAAGGTGAAATATGGCTTTTAGATAGTTTTCCTCGGACTGAGTCATTACCAAAGATAAATTTTAACAAAAATACATTTTTATTTATAAAAACAAATTTTTAGCTTTGTCTAAATATTTAATTTATATTGGCCAAAATATTCCTTTTAGACAAAGTGCAGAAAGTCTGCGCTATTACCATCTTCTTACTTTATTTATCGCCGGCGGCTGCTCAAACTATAAATATTTCAGGTAAGATTACAGATGGCAAAATAGCGGTGCCTTTTGTAAATATAGTCCTGGGCAAAACCGGAAAAGGTACCTCTTCAAATGAAGACGGTGGTTTTGTTTTGAACGATGTCCCGCCCGGCAACTATACATTACTGGTTACGGCAGTGGGATTTCAACCATTTTCCAGGAAAATAAAAGTAGCGCTAAAGCCTGTTAACAATTTGATTATTGTGTTAGTGCCCGCCTCGGAGGTATTGGAAGAGTACGTAATCTCTGGCACCTTAAAACCGGTGAAACGTATGGAAAGCCCTGTGCCGGTGGAAGTCTATACGCCCGCCTTCCTGAAAAAAAATCCGACCACCAGTATCTTTGAGGCTCTTCAAAATGTCAACGGTGTACGACCCCAGATCAATTGTAACGTTTGTAATACGGGAGATATTCATATTAACGGTTTGGAAGGACCCTATACACTTGTGCTTATAGACGGTATGCCCATCGTCAGTGGTTTAGGCACAGTCTACGGCCTTACCGGAATACCAAATTCGCTTATCGAGCAGATCGAAGTGGTTAAAGGTCCGGCCTCTACACTTTACGGAAGCGAGGCTGTGGGCGGACTCATCAATATAATTACGAAACACGCGCCTTCTGCTCCGGAATTTGTGGCCGATGGATTTGTGACCGGTTACGGCGAATACAATCTGGACATAGGAACAAAGATGAGCCTGGGGAGGGCTGCCGATCTTATGCTAGGTGTCAATTACTTTAAGTACGATATACCTGTAGACAACAATGACGATAATTTCACAGATGTAACGCTTCAAGACAGGATTTCCATTTTCCAAAAGTGGAATATTAAAAGAGATAAAGCCCGTATCTTTTCCTTAGCCGGACGCTTTTTTTACGAGGATCGCTGGGGTGGTGAAATGCAATGGACGCCGGAATTCAGAGGCGGAGATGAAATTTATGGGGAAAGCATTTACACCCGAAGATGGGAGTTTGTAGGCAAATACCAACTACCCCTGGAGGAAAAACTACTCCTTTCAGTCTCCTACAACGATCACAAACAGAATTCTGTCTATGGTGATCTTACGTATTTGGCAGACCAGCGGATTGGATTTGGTCAACTTAGCTGGGACAAGCAATGGGGTATTAACGACATCCTGGTGGGGAGCTCTATTCGCTATAACTATTACGATGACAATACACCTGCAACTGATGGATTAAACGGGAATGAAGAAGATGAGATTGTGATTCCGAGTATCTTTATACAAGATGAATTATCGCTTGCCGAGAAACATTCCTTGTTGTTGGGAATACGTTATGATTATGATAAAAGACATGGATCTATCTACACCCCTCGTCTCGCATATCGTTGGAAGTTGACAGATAATGACATTTTAAGGTTCAATTCCGGGACAGGTTTCAGGGTGGTCAATCTGTTCACCGAGGATCATGCAGCATTAACGGGTGCAAGGGATGTTATTATCGCCGAGGAATTAAAGCCAGAGCGCTCCATCAATTTCAATCTCAACTACCTAAAAAAAATATATGCAAAAAACGGGCTATTCGTTGGCCTGGATGCCTCCGTATTCTACACTCGTTTCAGCAATGCAATTATTCCGGATTACGATACCAATCCGAATCAGATCATCTATGCTAATTTAGACGGCAAATCAGTATCTCAAGGTATTAGCGCCAATATTGACGTGGCCTTCCCTTATGGCTTAAAGTTATTAGTTGGAGCAACCCTTCAGGATGTGAGCAACACCCAAAACGGGGTCAAAGAAAGGCAGATCCTTACAGAACAATTTACTGGTACCTGGAGCGTATCATATGACATCCGGTCTTTGAAACTGACCATGGACTATACTGGAAATATCTATGGCCCCATGCGTCTTCCTCTTCTTGGAGATTTAGATCCGAGACAGGAATATTCTCCTGTATGGAGTATTCAAAACATTCAATTTACCTATAAGGGTATCGAGAATTTTGAACTGTACGGCGGTGTAAAAAACTTACTCGACTGGACCCCTAACCGTGGCAATCCATTTATCATTGCCAGGGCCAACGATCCTTTCGACCGGGAGGTGACTTTTGATAATTCCGGTAATGTTGTGCCAACTCCAAACAATCCTTACGCACTAACATTCGACCCTTCATATGTCTATGCGCCCAACCAGGGAATACGCGCATTTTTTGGCTTGAGATATCTTTTGAATTAAGGTAAGTCTGAGGTCTTATTCGTACTTTTGGCCCTTTGCTCAATTAATTATATGGCCCGTTATGATTATATCATTCTAGGTGCCGGTGCAGCCGGACTAATGATGGCACGTGCCATGGCTGAAGACAGTTGGTTCAGTTCAGGCAAAATACTAATCATCGATCAGGACTTTAAAGACCAAAACGACAGAACCTGGTGTTACTGGGAGGAAGGTACCGGTAAATTCGATCATCTTTTAAGTCGTAGCTGGGAGCATATTTATTTTAGGGGCGAAAAGTTGGATAATAAACTTTCCATCAGCCCCTATCGTTATAAAATGCTGAGGTCAGCAGACTATTACCGGGAACAGATTGATAAGATCAAAAAAGCAAATCATATAGAATTCCTTCATGCACGCGTAGAGGAAATAAAGGAAGAAGACCAGGTAGTACAGGTCAAGACCTCGTCTAAAACTGTTGAAGGCAGCCTTGTATTAAACAGCTTGTTTGAGTATAAAAGTATTCTGGATCAGCATCAATATCCGGTTCTTCAACAACATTTTATCGGATGGTTTGTGGAGACAGATTCTCCTGTGTTTGACCAAACGGCACCTGTTTTTATGGATTTTACCGTTCCCCAAAAGGGAAATACCCGATTTATGTATGTGTTGCCTTTTTCAAAGCATAAAGCACTGGTTGAATATACATTGTTCTCTAAAAATCCCCTTGATGATTTGGAATATGAACAGGCAATTGAGGACTATCTGAAAAAGAATTACAGCATTTCTGAATTCAGGATCCTCGAGAAAGAAAAGGGCAATATCCCTATGACTTGCTATGATTTTGAAGCCAAAAATACAGAGCGCATAATCCATATAGGTACTGCCGGGGGATGGGCCAAGCCGAGTACAGGATATACTTTCAAAAACAGTATGAGAAATAGTCAAGAACTTATTCCTTACTTGAAAACATCAAAATCACTAAAAGAATTTACAGTGAAAACCAGGTATTGGTACTATGACCTGCTGCTGCTCGATATCCTCACTGCTAATAATGAATTGGGTTCCGGTATTTTCGAATCCTTGTTCAAAAAAAGGAAACCGCAGTTAATTTTAAAATTCCTTGATGAGGAGGGGACTGCAATTCAGGACCTTCAGGCCATTACGGGTTGCCCAATGCTTCCATTTACAAAAGCTCTTTGGGCCAGGTTATTGGGGGGCAGGCTGGGAGCTGACTAAACTTCCCTCGCCATAAGCTTATTGCCGAAATCACGTAGCACGGTTTCTGCATCCTCGAAGGTCGATAAGCAACTCAATTCCTCAAATGCCATTTTCGTATAATTGGCAATAGCTGTTTTGGTTTCCTGTACCGCACCTGATCTCTGGAAAATCTCTTTTACTACTTTAATTTTTATGCTTGGATCCCGGGGGTTGAACGAATATAGATCCGCTAATTCTTTTTGATCTTCAGGCGACCCTAATTCCTTCGACTTTAAATAGAGAAACGTCTTTTTGTTCTCAATAATATCCCCTCCTATTTGCTTGCCAAAATGTTCAATATCACCGAAAGCATCCAGATAGTCGTCCTGCAACTGGAAAGCGATTCCCAGATTCATGCCATAAAGAAACAGCGCCCGTTGATGCTCTTCTGTTGCGCCGGCGATAACAGCTCCCATTTTTAATGCGGTGGCAATAAGAATGGCTGTCTTATAGGAAATCATAGTCATGTATTCATCAACACCAACATCGTCCCGCGATTCAAAATCTATATCGTATTGTTGCCCTTCACAAACCCTGATTGCCGTCTTATTAAATATATTTACCAAAATCTTAAATTGAGGACTTTTGTAATAATCCAGTAATTCGTAGGCTTTTATAAGCATCGCGTCGCCAGAAAGTATCCCTGTATTGACGTCCCATTTTTCATGAACCGTTTGTTGGCCGCGTCTTAATGGAGCATCGTCCATGATGTCGTCGTGAACAAGAGAAAAATTATGAAAAACTTCTACAGCAAGTGCAGCGTAGAGCGACTCTTTGTAATCTCCTCCCAGCAATTGCGTCGCCATGAGGGTCAGCACCGGCCGTAACCTTTTACCTCCCAGATTCATGATATAGGTAATTGGCTGATACAAATTATTAGGTTCCTTTAGTTGGATCTCCTGTTCTAGAAAAGAATTGAATTCTTTTTGAAAGAAGGTGAGATTTGGCATGAATTTGAATTTTTCCAAAAATACATTAAAACCATATACTGCAATAGACCAAATATTATTCGTCTAAGGTAAAAATCCATGTATTTATCTTTTTTGTTAAATAAATGTAAAACTTAGGAAACTTTTTATGTTTTTGAAGTTTCCGCCTGTATATTTGACGTCGCTCATGAAAGAAAGCATACTACATAAGGCGACCGACCTCTTCCTCACCTTGGGCTTTAAGAGTGTCACCATGGATGATCTCGCTCATGAAATGGGTATTTCCAAAAAGACCATCTACAGCCATTTTGAGAATAAGACCCAGTTGGTGGAAGAATGTACCATGAATCTGTTCCGGTATATTTCAAAGGGAATAGATCACATCTGCAGCTTGGGAAAAAACCCTATTCAAGAACTTTATGAGATTAAGAAATTTGTGATGCTTCATTTGAAGGATGAGAGTTCTTCCCCCCAATTTCAATTGCAAAAGTATTATCCGAAAATCCATCATTCTCTTAAAAACAAACAATTCGATATGATGCAGGAATGCGTAGTTGAGAACCTGCACAAAGGAATAAATATGGGCATTTACAGAGAAAATCTAAATATTGAATTTGTCTCAAGAATTTATTTTACGGGTGTGACCAGCGTAAAGGATCACACTTTATTCCCCAATGACAGATTCCCAATAGACAGTCTAATGGACGATTACCTTGAGTATCATCTTAGGGGAATTGTGACCCCGAAGGGGCGGCAAGTACTTAATGAAATCATCAATTCAAATCATGAATAAATGAGAAATATCATTTACACATGCTTCGCGCTATGCTGTTTTATTCGAGTCGGCGCACAGGAACAAACCCGGAGTTTTTCACTTGACGAAGCCATTGCTTATGCTTTGGAATACAATTACACTGCTATCAATGCAAACAGGGATATTTTGGATGCAGAAAAGCAAAAATGGGAGATAATTGCCACCGGGCTCCCACAGATCGATGGAAATATTAATTATCAGAACCGTCTTAAACAACCGATTACACCTCTGCCTGCAGAAGTAGTCGGCGGACCACCGGGCACATTTATTCCGGTTGTTTTTACACCTCCTCAGGCCGCCAGTGCGACAGCTACCTTAAGGCAGCAAATATTTGATGGTTCGTACATTGTTGGGATCCAGGCGACCAATGCGTTCCTCAGATTCAGCCAAAACAATAAGGAAAAAACGGACCAGCAGGTTACGAAGATGGTCGTAGAGGCCTATGGCAATGTATTGCTGGCCCAGGAGACAGCCAAAATTGCCGAGCGGAATAAGCAAACACTTGAAAAGAACTTATATGAAACAGACAGATTGTACGCAAATGGCCTCGGAGATGAAGAAAGTGTGGAACAGTTAAAAATAACCCTGTCCTCCATTGAAAATGTACTTAAGAATGCTATCAGGTTTGAGGACATTACGCTTCAAATGCTCAATCTCGTGATGGGCCTTCCTATAGAAAACAAAACACAACTTGATGAAAACCTCGATGATCTGGTACTCAAACAAATTAATTTTGGCTTGCTTGATTCCGATTTCCTAATGGAGAACAATGTAGACTACAAATTGGTGTTCAACCTGAACGAACAGCGATACTACGAATTGAAACTCGCCAAAAGCCGGGCCCTACCCACACTAAATGCTTTTGTAAATTACGGTACGTCTTCTTTCAGTGAACAGTTTGATTTCTTAGGAACAGGCGGACCCGAATGGTTTGAAGCATCTACTCTCGGTATTGACCTTGATATTCCTATTTTCAGTTCCTTAAACAGGAGTGCTAGCACACAGCGCGCCAAGATTGCCTATGAGCAGGCCAAAACGCAGCTGACCGAGACTGAACAACAAATCAAATTGCAATTAGAACGTGCTAAAAGCGACTATCTCTTTGCGATCGAAACCTATCAAACCAACAAGGACAATCTCCACCTCGCGGAAAGAATCGAAAAAAAGAATCAGACCAAATACGCCGAAGGTTTGGCAACCAGCTTTGAACTCAGACAGGCACAGACACAGCTCTATACCGCACAGGGAGATTACCTGAATTCAATGGTGGACGTTATTAATCGAAAAGTAGATTTGGAAACCATACTTAACAATTAGACCTATTTAATCAAGTAACGAAATGAAACGAGCATTCAACATACTTGGCCTGATCCTCTTACTGGCCGCCTGTCAAAGCGGACCGGACAAATCAGTGGACACTCTAATTACTGAGGGTAACCTCGAAGCCATCAAAACTAAAAAGCAGCAAATTTCAGAGCAGCAAAAGGAATTAAATAATGAAATTAGAAAACTGGATTCTGCAATTAACACGATGGATAAGGATGCCAGAATACTCCTTGTCACTACGATTGAGGTAGAAGAACAACCGTTCAAACACTTCCTTGAGTTGCAGGGTAATGTTAAGACCAGGCAGAATGTTTTGGTATACCCCGAAATGTCTGGTACACTGCTGAAGATCTATGTTAAGGAAGGGCAGCGTGTAAGTAAAGGACAGGTCCTGGCCAAAATTGACGATGGAGGAATGGCCAGTCGATTGGACCAACTCAAAACCCAGGAAGCTCTTGCCAAGACCACTTTCGAAAGACAGAAACGGCTTTGGGAGCAGAACATTGGTTCAGAAATTCAGTACCTGCAGGCAAAGACCAATTACGAGGCAACAGAAAATTCGGTTAAACAGACAGAGAGTCAACTTGGTAAATCCATAATCCGTGCTCCCTTTTCAGGCATTGTAGATGATCTGGTCCAGGACGAAGGCACCGTAGTTTCTCCGGCAACAGGCATGGCTATTTTCAGAATAGTGAACCTTTCGGATATGCACATCGAGGTAGACGTGCCTGAAAGCTATCTGGAAGGTGTTACACCCGGAAAAGAAGTGAGGGTATATTTTCCGGTTCTTAGAGACAGTGTTAGTACTCAGGTGCGGCAAACAGGAAATTTCATCAATCCAGCAAACAGATCTTTTCGGATCGAAATACCGGTGCCGAACAAAGAAGGAACCATTAAACCGAATTTGACCGCGCGGGTCAGTATTAATGATTATTCCAATGAACATGCTATTCTTATCCCGCAAAGCGTGATCTCTGAAAATTCTGCCGGACAACAATATATCTACACTGCGGTGGATGCGGACGACGAAAATCGGGCCAGGGCCATGAAGCAAATCGTAGTGACCGGCAAAACCAGTAATGATCTCGTAGAAATATTGGAAGGGATAGACGCTGGGGATCAGGTTATTGAAGAAGGAGCCAGGAACGTTCGTGAAGGTCAGGCAGTGAGAATTATCAAGTAACATCATGAGCAGACAACAGAAAAACATCAATAAAGAATTCAGATTTGCATCCTGGGCAATAGATAACCCTTCTGTTATCTATGTTATGATTGGCATTTTCTTTTTCATAGGTCTTTCCGCTTATTTCTCAATGCCTCGCGAAGACTTTCCGGAAGTTACAGAGACCAAGATCTACATTAGCACCGTTTATCCCGGGAATACTGCGGAAGACATCGAGCGTCTGGTTACAGACCCGCTGGAAGACAGGTTAAAAAATGTGAGTAATGTAGTCGAGATCACATCTACCTCACAGGAAGACTATGCCATGATCGTGGTGGAATTCGATGAGGATATAGGCGTTGAAACTGCCAAGCAAAAAGTTAAGGATGAAGTTGACGGTGAGAAGGCCGGTGAAGATTGGCCCATATTTAACGGAGCTAAAGTAGAGCCAAATGTTTTCGACCTGAATCTTTCTGAATCCTTCCCTATCATGAATGTTAATCTTACAGGCGACTACCCTGTAGAAAAACTCAAAGAATTTGGAGAGTATCTGGAAGACGAGATAGAAGATCTGCCACAGATAAAGGAAGTTGATATTAGAGGAGCACAGAAGAAGGAGGTTGAGGTAGCAGTGGATATCTATAAAATGATGGCTGCCAAAGTGAGCTTTAACGATGTGATCCAGGCTATTGGCAATGGTAATATGACGATGTCTGCGGGTAATCTGAAAACCAGCGGGCAAAGGCGCACAATTAGAATTCTTGGAGAGATCGAGTCGCCTTCCGAATTGGCAGACTTCGTGGTAAAATCCGAAAATGGAGATGCCGTCTACTTAAGAGAAATTGCCGATATCTCCTTTAAGGAAGAAGATAAGACCACCTACGCAAGGGAAAGAGGTGAAAGTGTGGTGATGCTCGATATTAAGAAAAGAGCAGGCAAAAATGCCATTACGGCTGCCGATGAGATCAAGAAAATCATTCAGGATTCACGTGAAAACGTATTTCCGCCGGATCTGACAGTAACTATTGCCAATGACTCTTCGAGCCGTACATTGAATCAGGTAGATGATCTTGTAAACAATATCATCTTCGGGATCCTTCTGGTGGTCACCGTGCTGATGTTCTTCCTGGGTTTCCGAAACGCCTTATTTGTGGGATTTGCCATCCCGATGTCTATGTTCATGTCATTTATGATATTATCCATCATCGGTTATACCATGAATACGATGATCCTGTTCGGACTCATTATGGGTCTGGGTATGCTCGTGGATAATGGAGTGGTTGTGGTAGAAAATGTTTACCGCCTAATGGAGAAAGAAGGCATGTCGCGCATTGAGGCCGCAAAGAAAGGAATAGGCGAGATCGCTTTTCCCATCATTATCTCAACAGTTACTACAGTGGCGGCATTTGTACCATTGGGTCTATGGCCGGGTATCATGGGTGATTTTATGATCTTCTTTCCTATCACACTGTCAGTTGTACTTGGTTCTTCCCTGTTCGTAGCCATTTTTATGAACTCCATGCTGGTTTCCAGTTTTATGGAGATAGGAGACAAGGAATTGTCTCTTAAACAGCTAATTCGTCTAAGTATTATTCTCGGCAGTATAGGTATATTCATCCTTATACTGGGCGGGCCAGTACGTGGATTCGGAACACTTGTGATTGCCCTCGCGGTCGGTTTCTGGGCTTATAAGTATATCCTGAAAAAAGCAGCAGGACGTTTTCAGAAAAAATCCCTGGTCCAATTCGAAAACTGGTATGAGAAACGTATTAAAAATGCCTTGAAAGGCCGTAATGTATACTGGTATTTTGGAGTTACTGTTTTAATGCTCATTGCAGCATTCATTGCTTTTGGTATTTCACTGGGCACAGGACGAACCAAAGTTGAATTCTTCCCCGATAATACCCCAAACGAGATTTATGTCTATATCGAATATCCACAGGGAACGGCTATTGAGAAAACGAATGATGTAACAAAGGATATCGAACGCAGGGTATATGCAATTGCCGATGGTGAAGAGTTCATGAAAGACGATCACAACCTGTTGATAAAATCCAGTGTTTCCCAAGTGGGCAAAGGAGCCGAAAATCCATTTGCCGATGGAGGCTCTGCAGCCGAAATGCCCCACAGGGGTAAGATCACCATTTCTATGAGGGAATATAGGTATAGGGAGGGCAAAGACACTGAATTCCTACGCAAGAAAATCCAGGATGGACTTAAAGGTGTTTATCCCGGTGTAGCTATTTCAGTGGAGAAGGATCCGGTTGGCCCTCCGGCCGGTTACCCGATCAATATCGAATTGGAAGGTAAGAATTACGATACACTGATCAACGTAGCTGAACGGATGCGCAATTTTATTAACAGCAAGAATATAGCTGGTATCGAAGAACTTAAGATAGATGTAAATAAGGGTAATCCGGGTATGCAGGTGGTGGTCGACCGTAAAAAGGCCGGTGAACTGGGAGTAGCCGTAGGGCAGGTTGGGACCCAATTGCGAAGGTCACTTTTTGGCGATAAGGCCGGTATTTATAAAAAAGAAGGCGAAGATTACGATATCAATGTTAGGTTCAACGAAGACCTCAGGTATAATACCAGTGCGCTGTTCAATCAAAATATCATCTTCAGGGATCAGGCAACCGGGCAGATTAAGGAAGTTCCTGTATCTGCTGTGGCCTCTCAAAGAAACACATCTTCCTTTAGCGCAATCAAACACAGAGATACCAGACGAGTGGTGACAGTTTATTCCGGATTACAACCCGGCTTTACCGATGCACAGGCCATCGTTTCCGAGGTACAGAGGGAAATGGAAGAATTTAGTGGCTTGCCCGCCGATGTAAAAATTGACTATACCGGGCAGATAGAAGAACAAAATAACCAAATGCAATTCCTGGTAGGAGCTTTCTTTTCCGGTTTGGGTCTCATCATGCTCATCCTGGTATTTCAGTTCGGGAGTATATCAAAACCAGCAATTATAATGACAGCCATCTTCCTGAGTTTAATCGGGGTCTTTGGCGGCCTTATGTTAACCGGTTGGCCATTTGTAATTATGATGACAATGATGGGTATTATCGCTTTGGCCGGAATTGTGGTAAACAATGGCGTGGTTTTACTGGATTATACTCAAATCCTTATCGACAGAAAGAAGGTTGCATTGGGTCTGTCCGACAGGGATTACCTAACTATGGATGAGGTGAGTGAGGCTATCGTCAAAGGAGGAAAAGCCCGTTTGCGACCTGTGCTCTTAACCGCCATTACTACCGTTTTGGGGTTGATACCATTGGCCATTGGATTGAATATCGATTTCTTTTCACTTTTTTCCCAGTTCGATCCCAAGATCTATGTGGGCGGTGATAATGTGATCTTCTGGGGACCGTTGGCCTGGACTGTTATTTTCGGTCTTATTGTTGCCACCTTCCTTACCCTGATCATCGTTCCTGTTCTATTCAACATTACATACCGCCTAAAACGAAGCATTTGGGGAAGAAAGCAAAGACCTCAAAAGAAAAAAGAAGAATTGGAAATGGCTGCTTAATCTCAAGCGGCCTCTTTCCGATTGTGAATTCCCTCTTTTAGTTTACTGACTTATAGCTTTACTTCTTACATTTGCGGCTGTAAATCTTTGGGAGTTATTATGTTTAGAAGCCATACTTGTGGTGAGTTGAGGACAAGCCATATTGAAACGGAAGTTACCCTTGCCGGTTGGGTTCACAAGATCAGGGACAAGGGTTTTGTGAAATGGGTTGATCTACGAGACAGATACGGTATTACTCAATTGGTATTCGACGGAGAGAGAAGCCAAAAAGATCTTCTAGACAAGACCCGGAGTTTAGGCCGTGAATACGTAGTCCAGATAAAAGGTAAAGTCATTGAACGAGCTTCGAAGAACGACAACATGCCAACCGGCGCTATAGAGATCCTGGTTGATGGAATTGTAATTCTAAACAAGTCCGTAGTGCCTCCCTTTACGATCGAAGATGAAACAGATGGCGGTGATGACCTGCGCATGAAATACCGCTATCTTGATATTCGCCGGAATCCTGTAAAGAACAACCTGGTTTTCAGGTCGAAAGTGACAATGGAAGTTAGAAACTATCTCTCCTCTCAGGGCTTTATCGAAGTAGAAACACCTTATCTGATCAAATCAACACCCGAAGGCGCAAGGGATTTTGTGGTGCCCAGCCGAATGAACGAGGGACAATTCTATGCATTGCCGCAATCACCTCAAACTTTTAAGCAATTGCTTATGGTGGGAGGGCTTGATAAGTATTTCCAGATTGTTAAGTGTTTCAGAGATGAAGATTTGAGGGCCGACCGGCAACCCGAGTTCACCCAGATCGACTGTGAGATGGCATTTGTGGAACAGGATGATATTCTAAGCACTTTTGAAGGTCTTACCCGGCATCTGCTAAAAGAGATAAACGGAGCGGAAGTTGGAGAATTCCCCAGGCTCACCTACGATGAGGCAATGAGGCAATACGGTTCGGACAAGCCCGACATACGATTTGGCATGGAATTCGGAAATTTGAATGA
>JBPCUI010000072.1:0-8117 GCA_051011235.1 Flavobacteriaceae bacterium | reverse complement strand
GAGTAGCTGGAAAGACAGCATGATCAGCGGCAGGTTTGACAAAAATTTGGAAAAATACATTCAGGTTCCTCAGTTCGGTGTATTAAAAGACGAAAAAAAATTGAAAATAAAAGATTCTGAAAAAGTTATCGAACGTATCTGGAAAATAGGAGGTGACAACGGCTGGTACTACGGAAATAGGTTATGGAAAATCCGGGGGCTGCTAGATAAAATGAATGGTGGCGTTGGATTGAGAAGGGGTCGGACACATCCAGATAAGCTATATCCAGGTGATGCATTGGATTTCTGGCGGGTATTACTGGCCGACAAAGAGGGTAAAAGACTATTGTTATTTGCCGAAATGAGGATGCCTGGAGAGGCCTGGCTGGAATTTAAAATAGGCCATGACAACGTTTTGTATCAAACAGCGACTTTCAGGCCAAGGGGTGTCAAAGGAAGATTATACTGGTATTCGGTTTTACCTTTCCATTACTTCATATTTGGAGGTATGGTCCGAAACATTGCTAAATTTTAATAATTTATTGGCAGTTCAGGTAACGTTTTTGGCCGTAATTCGTTCTAAGTAATAGAATCCGTTATTGAATCCAGAGCAATGATCAGACTTGTAATATTCGCATTTGTCATTACTGCCAGCTCCTTTATGGTCCAGGTGGAAGCACAGAGCTATAGTTCTCGAATTATAGATGCAAAAACAGGTGAACCCATTCCTTATGCTACGGTCCAATTTGGTAAAAACAGAGGGATTATTACCAATGATGAGGGTTCATTCAGTCTTTTTATACCGACCTCTGCATCCGTGGATTCTTTATTCATTTCCTGTATGGGATATGAAAAAACAGCTGTTTCGATGAGTGCCGGTTTGGACAGCCTTATCGCCATTGATCCGAAGCCTATTGAACTCAGTGAGGTATATCTCTTCGATAATGAACTGGACGTAGATGAGATTATTTCCAGGGTTAAAACCAAATTAGCTGAAAACTACCATCAGGAACCTATCCGTCAACGATTGTTTTTTAGAAAAACCAGTCTGGACCGATTGAGAAAATTCGATATAGAGTTTAAGGAGTCTACCATTGAAGAATTCAATGAACCCTTTATAGACAGTGTACTCTCTGTAATGCCCAAAGGCAATGCATATTATACGGAAAGCCTGTGTGACCTGTTCAAGTCCAAAGATTCGAGCCGCCTTAAAATAGAAAAAGCGGCAAAATTATACGACAAGGATAACGAGGTATCCATGGAGGCGATTGGCAAAAGGATGGAGGATATATTCAAGGCCAACGTAAAGCCCGATTCCTATCTTAAGATCAAATCTGGCATCTTCGGCACCAAAGTTCAGGTCGATTCCATTCTCGAATCTTCGGAAGAAGCCTCAGAAATTGAGAAAGAAATGCAAGAAGCCCAAAACGAGGACTTCCATTCTCATAAAAGAAGGCAGCTGAATAATTTGTATTCGGGTCTCTTCTATCAGGATGACTCCAAACTCAATTTTATCAAGAAATCAAATAAATACAGGTTTTCCTTAAAGGGTTATACCAGTATTGACGAACAAGGCGTATATGTAATTGAATTTGTTCCGAAAGGAGGTGCAGATTTCGAGGGCACCTTGTACGTGAACCTGGAGGACTTTGCCGTAATGCGAGTGGATTACAGCAATGTAAAATCGATTCGCAGGATCAAATTACTGGGCTTTCACTACGAAGAAACGGCCTACAAGGGCACAACAATTTATGCAAAGAACGAGAATGGAGTATACGATGTTCGGTTTATAAATCTGATTGAAGGAAGGTATATGGGGGTCGACAGGCCTTTAAAAGTTATTGAAAAGAACAAACACGTAAAGGGAAGGCGAAAGCAGAATGAATTGTCTTTGAATATTAACATGATCAATTTAAATACCGAAAAATACGAACTCGTTGTCTACGATTCCGAATTGATTTCAACCGATGACTTTGCAGCTGTACAGGAGAATGATAAGGTAAAGGCCACCTATTTGTCTCGCTATGATCCTGAATTTTGGAACGGGTATAATATAATGGAACCGAACCAGGCTATCCGGGAGTTCACCGTGGAAGCCAAATAAGCTTGTCTTGTTAAATTCCTGTATCTTTAAATTGAAATACACAGCCATCTCGTCCTATCCGTAGCTTTTTTGCAAATAACAGGTTGTTATCGGTTTCGCTGGGTCTGTTGCTGATCTTCACCCTGGCCGTATTCTTTTTCACTGCAGAAAGCTATGCGTTCATTGAATCTACCTCTATTTGGGTCAGGAATTATTTTGGATATTTCTATTTATACCTGGGGCTTGGATGTGTATTATTATTGCTTTTTCTGGCAATTTCGCCATTTGGTTCGCTCAGGCTCGGGAGATCAGATGAAAAACCTGAATATTCGAACTGGGCGTGGATCTCAATGCTCTACAGTGCTGGCATGGGTGCCGGCATTTTGCTCAGGGCTGTTCAGGAACCCGTTTTCATGCAACAGAATCCGCCCTACGATTCTACAGCCAGCGCAGAGATCCTGGCCCTGGAATACACGTTTTTTCAATGGGGCTTTACACCCTGGGCCTTTTATGGCCTCTTTGCCATGATAGTTGGCTACGCGCTGTTTGTTAAACACAAAAAGGTCAGAGTCAGCAGTACTATTGAGGATACTATTCCCAACAAACTGGCCAGGCAGGGAATAGATGTCATTACAATCCTCACCACAGTATTCGGCCTCATCGCTGCAGTAGGTCTCGGAACAACACAGATCAATGGTGGACTTAATCATCTCAGCGATTTGCAACTTGGTCTGGGGACTACGCTTTGTCTGGCAACGCTCATTTCCATTCTGGCGTTCATTTCTGTTTGGAGAGGTGTCAATAAAGGAATTAAAGTGATATCCAAGTTCAATATTTTGATCACCTTATTGTTACTGGCCTTTGTTCTTTTTACCAATGATGTTGGTAATATTATAAAGTCGTTCTTCGCAGCCACTTTTGCCTACATTATTGATTTTGTACCTATGAGCATTGCCTTTGGCTCTTATGATCCGGGATTGGATTTTCTCACAGACTGGACATTTTATTACTGGGCATTCTGGCTGGCATGGGCACCATTCACCGGTATTTTTATCGCCCGGATATCGCGTGGGCGCACACTGAGGCAACTTCTGCTCGGCGTAATGATAATCCCATCTCTTGGAACTTTTCTGTGGTTCACTGTTTTTGGGACTTCGGCATTTCAGATGATCGAAATCTGGGGGCAATATCAGGGCGAATTCGACAATGTATTTTCTTCAATATTTGTGTTCTTTCAAAATTATCCGGCTTCCGCCATGCTGCATTTCACCACAATGCTCCTGCTGGTTAGCTTTCTGGTAACCTCGGTAGATTCAGCAGTATTGGTACTCAGTATGTTTACAGACAGAGGCGAAAAAACACCTCGCCGAGCTCATAGGTTGCTTTGGTCTGTACTGATATTACTCTGTACGCTGGCTCTTATCATTCTGGGCCATGCCAAGGAAGATATCAACGTCCTGGTAGCAATACAAAAACTGCTTATCATAACTTCACTTCCATTTTCGATCTTTATGGTAGTGATGACGGCTATTTACTTAAATCAATTGATAAAGACCAGAAATAAAAGTACTTAGTAAGTCAGTACACTAATCTGTTTCAGGGAGAAAGACCTCTGCCATCATACAACGGGCGCTGCCGCCACCACCAGCCTCAATAGTCGTCAATGAACTGTGAACTATTGGGTTGAATTTTTGGAGCATTTCAAGTTGGTCTGGCCTTAAACTTTGGTAAGCAGCGGAGCTCATCACCAGGTATCGCTGGTTATCAGTTCCGATCACTTGCAACATATTGCCCGCGAACTGGCCCATTTGCTCTTCAGTGATCTCTACGATCTCCTTGCCATCTGCCCTTAAATGTTCAATCACATTATTCCTTTCGTCCTCATCATCAATCGTATCCAGGCATATTACGGCATAATCCTCGCCCAGGCACATCATCACATTAGTGTGGTATATTGGGAGGCGGTCTCCGTTAACTGTTTGGTTGGCAGTGAAAATAACCGGTGTACAATGAAAATCTTCGCAAAACTCAAGAATGAGTGTTTCGTGAGCCCTGGCCGACAAGGCGCAATAGACTTTCTGATTTACCCGGTCCATTACAATACTTCCGGTGCCCTCAAGAAAAAGATCGTCCCTTTCGGCCGGACTATAATCAATTACCTGTCTGATGAGATAACCGCTTTCTTCCAGGGTATCTAAAATTACCTCTCGCCTTTCTTTACGGCGGTTCACCGCAAACATCGGATACAGGACAACCGTTCCTGATCCGTGAAAGGAAACCCAATTATTGGGAAAAACAGAATCTGGTGTGTCTGTCTCCGGATCATCTTCAACCACGATTACCTGTACTCCAGTTTCTTCCAATACCTTGACAAAAGCGTCAAACTCCTGTTGAGCTTTTCTGATGAGTTCTCCTTGATCCAGTTTCAATTCTTCCTGAAAAAAATTGTTGACTGCCGTCTGTTCGTTCGCACGAAAATGAAGGGGACGGACCATTAGGATTGTATTAGTTATCTGCTTCATTTAGCTCGATTAAAAAGGCATGTAAAAGTACGTATTTCCCAAATTATAAGTTGCAATTTTATGATTTGGCCAAGCTTTAAATTATACCTGCACTAATATTTCAGAAGGTGATATCAAAAATACTTGGATATAGAGATACGCAGGAAGCTGTCGTCCTTAAAATTCGACAAAATAACTTCATCCTCATCAATATCACTAAAGATACGTGCCTCTATTTCAGCCGTCCAGCTACTGCCGAATCTCCGCGACGCTTCCAGACTAAAAATCTTGCTTGTAGATTCTAAATCGCCGATCCCGCCTATGAGTATGGCGGTATCTTGTGTATCGTTAAAAGCTATCCTACTCCCGAAAAACAAATCATTCTGCAAGGCGGAAAGTGTTAATTCGTCTCGCTGATCATAATGGTATTCACCTAAAACGCCTATGTCCAGACCATTGCCGTCAATATTGGAAAAGGTGTACTCCAATCCCACAACCATAGCAATAAAATCCTGCGCTTTTGCGTATCTGTAAATCGTTTCAAGTTTCCAGAGAAAAGCATCGTGGGTAATCTGTAAGTCGATCCCACCCTGGTGTATTACAGGGTAAAACGCATTGAACCCGCCATTGGGATCAAAGATAAAAAGAGGTTCTCTCCCATTCCCACGGAAATAGGAAAGACCTATATCGGCAATGCCAAAATACTGATTCCATCTTAAGGCAAAATCCTGCCTCCATTCTTCTGCTCCACTCTCGTAACCCAGGTCGTCCGGATCTATAACTACAGGAAATCTGAACCTGCCTTTTTCTCCCGGAAAAGTCCTTTTTCGGTGATAGGGGAGATAAAAGAAACTAAAGGTTCCCACCTTATCAACCCTCCAGACTAATTGTAACATCGGTTGGCCAAGTTTCTCCTCATTGTCAAAAGACTCAACCGCATCCGTCTGGTTTATTATATCCACGAGGTGGTTACTCTCGGCAACACCCCAAAAAATCTTCTTTAATCCAAGATTGAATTCCCAGTTTCCACTCGCCTTTTGATAGTACAATTGTCTGATATCGGCATGGGTCCGGAAATCGTCTCTGTCCAGGCGAAAAAATCCAAGGAAATTGATACTCTCATAACCATCCTTCCATTCCGCCGAATATTCTGGCCGTATTGCGAGCGAGGGAAAATGATCTTTTTGTCCGGGAAATTGGGCCTCCTTAAAAAAATAACGGTATTCTGCTTCTAATTCTAATTCAAAATCATGCGAAACCTTGCGTTCTACCTCTTCCTGTGCATAAAAATGTACAGATCCCAGGAAGAAAACCGCAGCTACCAATAACGATTGCTTCATGCTATTACAACTTCTGCCGTTTTTTTGAACAGATTACTCAAATGATCCGCACCGACTATTTCCCGGCCCGTATTAAGGCCACCTCAGTGAAATCACTATCACTCAAACCCGCTCCGAAATTGTATTCGCTGAACTGTAGCAAGGTTTCTTTGTTACTCTGATGATTAACCATGTTCAGGCTTAGGGCCCTCCAAAATTTACCTTTATACAGTTTGTAATCCGAATAAGTAAGCGTCTTTAAAAGTGAGTTCTTCCGGTCGTAAAATTCTATCTTCTCCAGGCGGTAGCCTTTGTCTTTGTTGTAAGTGGCAATACGTCTGGTATAACCAGATTTAAGATCAACAGGATCCTGTTCCACAAAGAGCAGACTCCCCTCTTCTTTTAGAAACTTATAGCTATATTTTTCCACTTCCTGGGAAGAGAGATCCTCATACGCGAATTCGCTTCCCACAAATGGACCCGATTTATTGCTCGAAGATATCCGCTTTACTCTTTCCACTGCCGGTAGAAATAACCACTGATCATCTGCTCCTACTTTATGTGTGTAGGTCAATGTGGCCGTCCCTTTCACGTCCTTCGGACTGTTAAACACAATAAGTGATTTGTCGCCATCTTCGGTCAGTTCCAGTATCCTGTTGGAAAGCGAACGTTCGCTTGTCTGCCCGTTTTTATTTTTAAGCGTCATTTTCAAGTCTACAATTGCACTTTCGAATCCCTGGTCGGCTGCCTCGGCAGCTTTTGCGATTTCCAGGCCTCTTTCTTCTGCTGTTTGAGCAGAAAGCGCCATTATTCCAAAAACAGAAAGCAGTATGGTGTAAATCGTTTTTTTCATCCTTATTTAATTTTATTATTTATCTAATTGAAATTTTGTTTTCAGGTCGGTAACACTTTCACTTACCTCAGACTTTTTACCAGTTATCACAAGTAGTGCTGGTAAAAGAATGAAGTCAATTATCAATGCTGCCGATATTATTATCACAGTAATTCTGGCCATATAGCTGTTCAGTGCAAAAGAAGAGGTTGAAAGTACGCTAAATCCTGCCAAAAGTACAATGGTGGTTGTAACTAAAGCACGACCTACCGTTTCGAAGGCATAGATCACAGCTTGCCTGGCATCGTAACCCAATTCTCTCCGGGCCCTCAGGAACTTGCTCATAAAATGAACAGTATCGTCAACAATGATACCCAGCGTCATACCAAAGACAATTACCATACCCGTATTGATCTGCCCCTTATACAAAGCCCAGATACCAAATCCTACTAAAACAGGGGTTACATTGGGAATGATACTCATCAACCCTAGTTTTACACTTCTCAACGCGAGCATGAGTACAAGTGAAATAAGGATCAGTGCTATGATATTTCCATTGAACATACTCTCTGCCTGACGGAAGCCCAATTTGGCGAACATCATAGTTGGGCTAACCCCTAAAGAGTGCATGTACTCAGGTGTGTTTTCGGTAAGCCATAGCTCTGCCCTTTCCGTAAATTGGATCATTTCCGCACTGGACAGGTTATTGATCGTAGCAGTTACCCTGGATTCAGACTTATCAACATTAATCTGGTTGTTAAGGTCTAGTCCAAAGGGAAGGGATAATTCATAGAGTAATAAAAACTGGGCGGCCTCCTCGCGTTTTTCCGGTACGCGGTAATAGGCCTGGTCATCTCCGTGCATAGAACGGTTAACACGCCTCGCTACTTCACTAAAAGCATTCACATGCACTACCTCCGGTTGTTGGTTGAGCCAATCTTCAAATTCATTGAGATGCTTTAAATATTCAGGATTGTTAATACCGCCGCTTTCCCCACTACTTATCGAATATTCTACATTGTAAAATCCGGTGAGGTTATCGTTTACAAAATCACTATGCCTTCTAAATTCAACCGAATCGTCAAAATATTCCACAAACTCGTCATTAAAGACATTAAGCGTAGCCAGGTAAGTAAGCGCTGCAATAATAGCAAGGGATACTACACTTACCCTTACTGGTTGTTTAACTACAAAGAAGCCAAGCCTGGTATACCAGTCCATTTTCTTGGTTTTGCGTACTGCTGCCGTTTTCCTCTTCCACATAGGGAAGATGGCCATCAGTGCCGGCAGGGCGGTCGTGGAGTATATAAAGGCCATAGTCATTCCGAAAGCAGTTATATTTCCCAAATGCCAGAAAGGCGGTACATCTCCGAAGTTCATTGTTAGAAAGCCAATCACCGTAG
>JBPCUI010000071.1:0-6754 GCA_051011235.1 Flavobacteriaceae bacterium | reverse complement strand
AGCTTCTATTCGGTGTCTTTTAGTTATCTCATATGAGATCCCTCCCTTTATGCCGTAATTGGAAAAGCTTAAGCGTTCGCTAAGTCCAAGCGATATTTCAGGGTATCTTTCATTGCGAAATAACCCTTCTCTTTGATAAGAAATTGTGTAGTATTTGCCGGCGAGAAATCCATTTAATTTTTTGTAAGCTATCCGCAGTTGGGCAAATACGTCCATTTGACGTGAATGAACTAAATAGTGATAGCCAAAGATTTCGTTATTTTTCTTCTTTATCTCAGCATCTAATTGATTGACAGTTTCCGAAAACGGATCGATGTCTTCATGATAATCAGCTCCTAAAAGATCTTTTATCCTGCTAAAATAGGCAGCATTAGTGTCTGCAAAATTGAAACCCAGATCAAGAAAGGAAAATAAACCGATTCCTATGTTTAAATTGGAATGAGCCCTCCAGGATTTCTGCTCCACAATATCGTTGTAGAGTATATAGGACGCCTTCCCGTTTGAGGCCGGCGACCGGTTTACCTGATAGAGCTGAGGCCAGTTGAGTTGAGGATCGGCCTGAAAAGCCTGTGCGGCAGATGCTGCTGAAATTAGATTTGCCCCGATAGGGCTGTTGATATAAAAGCTGGGCAAATTTCTGTAATAATCCGGATTGGGATTTGGGGCATTGTAGTAGCCTATACGGCTCTGGCCTATTGTTCCCCACTGATAGGCTATTCCTGATTCTATAACTATTTTCTGTGATCTGTGAAAATAGTTTAGCATTAGTATTGGCTCATTAATTTGCCTTATTCGCGAATTTCTAATCTCATCGGCTTGAATTCCCCAGTATGGATTATAATCACGGCCGGCAAGCTCATAGATTTCCTTTGTAATTGGCGCATTTCGTCCTCTTATGTTAGAGGCTAAAATTCCAGTGATATACAAAGAGTTCTCTAAATCAAATTGGTATTCCAGGGCTCCGTAGATCGAGTAGGCATCATAAGCTGTTCCGTCTATAAATCCCTGCTTGGCCCAACGCCCGGATCCGGAAATGGTATAACCCAGACCCTTACCATCAGGTGGAGCATTATAAGTGAGCATGATCCTTCCGGAATATGTTTTATTGGAAAGTGAGCTCGAAAAGCGAAACCCGGGGCGCAGGGATCCGGGCCTGGTCTCGATATTTGTCACACCCAAGACATCTCCAAAATGCCAGGGAGAAGCCCGGAGGCCAAGGAAGTATTCCTGATTTCGCAATACATCGTTCAGACCGCCCCAATTACTCCATTGAGGTCTTCCTCTCAACATTCGGTTCATCGGGATTCCATTGATTAGTAAGAACCCGTTTCTTGAGTCATAACCCCTTATTTTAAAGAACGCCTGACCAAGATCAAAGGCTGCCCTTTTAACCAAAAGGTCGCGGTTTGCTCCCAGAACACCTGTGTTCAATAGATTTTCGATACCTGAGCCTATATCTTCCTCGATGAGAATCATTTGATTGCTCTTTTGAATTTCTTCGAGATTAATGCGCATATATACAGTCCCCAAATCTATAGGGGAATCTCTCAAATCAACCGGCATAGATAGGGACTCATGGGAGGGCAAGGTGAAACTAAGTGTATCGAGTTCTAAGGAGGAGAAGCCAATAACAAATTTACCGTTACTGTCACTGCTGGTATTCAGCGAATTATCTTTAAATGACAGCTGGACACCCTGCAGTGGCAACTTTGTCATTATATCCCGAATCTGACCTCTAATCTGTTTTGGTTGAGCGTACAAACACTCCATGGAGACAAGACTCAGGACGATAATTGATATTTTGGAGATATAATCACCTTTCACTATCCAGATTTCTAAATATTTGTTTTCGGCATCTTAGTTTTTCGGAAAATGCAAAAATTGGCATTTTGATAACGCAGTATAAAAGTTCACTCTATGTAATTTTTTCTCGCACAAAATATAAGTCCGGTCTGCATTTAGCTTGCGGCCATGTATTATAATTTCGAAGACTTAAAAGACGTGTGCATGTCCGCTAAAGCCTTCTTTATTATATCTCTTTTTAGTTGCGTTGGCCTTTGGGGACAAAACGAAGTTGACTATAAGGTCCGCTCGATTTTCTTTTACAATGTGGAAAACCTGTTTGATACTATTAATGATCCTTCAACTTTAGACGATTCGAGAACTCCCGCTGGTAAAGACAAATGGACGGGAAAGCGATATAGCGCAAAACTGGATCGGATTACTGAGGTCCTCACCCGTTTCGGCCTAAAAGGTCGGCCTGTTGGTCCGGATATCATCGGTCTTTGTGAAGTGGAAAATTACGGGGTCCTTCAAGACCTGATCAACCATCCCAGGCTACTGCCCTTTAATTATGGCATTATTCATGAAGATTCTCCTGATAGAAGAGGGATCGATGTTGGCCTTATCTTTAAAAAAAACCATTTTAGCGTTACAGCATTTCGAAGCCACCATTTGTTTCTTCGGAACGAAAAAGAGGAGATCGAATATACCCGCGATCAATTGGTCGTATCAGGCTTCCTGGATTCTGAAGAGATATTCCTAATTATCAATCACTGGCCATCACGGCGTGGGGGAGAAAAAAGTACAAAACCTTTGCGGGCCGCAGCTGCTCGTCTTACCAGAAAAATTATTGATTCGATATCTCACATAATGCCAGATCCGAAAATCATA
Source organism: Flavobacteriaceae bacterium (assembly GCA_051011235.1). Taxonomy (GTDB): domain Bacteria; phylum Bacteroidota; class Bacteroidia; order Flavobacteriales; family Flavobacteriaceae; genus JAHEJJ01. Next base: position 4,081 of record JBPCUI010000071.1, on the reverse strand, counting down.
GTCATGGGTGATTTCAATGACAACCCGATTGACGATAGTATAAAAAGAGTACTAAAGACCACAGCCATAAAAATCGATCCCGATTCAAAAACTCTGTTCAACCCAATGGAGGATCTATACTCAAAAGGTATCGGATCACTTGCATATAGGGATCAGTGGAGTTTATTCGATCAGATCATTGTTTCGCATAATTTACTATCCGAAAATGATCGTCTGTACACTTATTGGAAAGCCGGTGTCTATAACGCTGGTTATCTGATCACATTAAGAGGGCGATTTAAAGGCTATCCAAATCGCACTTATGCCGCTGGTGTATATCAAGGCGGATACAGCGATCATTTGCCGGTTTACCTCCTTTTAGTTAAAAAGAATGATTAACCAAACCACTGCCCCCAAGGGATCCTGCTGAGGATAAACAGCAGACCAAGACCGTAAAAAAGAGCGATGCTGCGGAATTTTTTCTTGTCTTCATTCTGCTTCTTATGCCGCGACCATCCTACCGTAATCAGAATTATCGCTACAATATTAATTGCGGGGTGTTCTACCGCCAGTAGGCGCGCCTCGGCATTTAAGCCTCCCATTCCCAAAGCCTGAATTGCTTTTAATCCATTGGCCGAAACAAAGAATAGTATCAACCCTAATACCAATTGTAAGTGCGAGAGGATCAGCGCAAAGAGACTTATTCTCAAGTCCTTGTGCAGATCAAAGATCTTGTTCCCTGCCAGACCCCTGATGGCGTTGACAACGGCAAGAAAAAGAATGGCCAGTACAATATAGGCCATATAAGAGTGAACGGTTTGTAAGATTTCCATGGTGTAGCTATTGACGAGCTAAAATAAGGAATTTTAAAATTAAAAACCCCGGCCTTTGAGCCGGGGTTTTAAATGGTATTATATGTGACTTATTCTTAGTTAAATATATAACGTACACCAAATTGAATCTGCCATCTCGATGCATTGAAACCTCTGTCGCTGATCTGTTCAAAGTCTTCTAAGGTCAATGTAGGATCAAAGGTAAAGGCCGCGTCCGGTGCATCGGCTACCGTTCTGATCGGTTCTGCCGCCGCATTGTTCACGAAATAACGCTTACCCCATTCCTTATTTAACATATTGGAAAAGTTGAAAATGTCGAGCGAAAGCTGAAGTGTATGCTTGCTGTCACCACTTTGAAAATAAATATCCTGCAATAATTTTAAATCCAAAATACTACTCCATGGTGCTCTGGCGCCATTTCTCTCGGCATATTGACCTCTTCTTTCTCTCAGGTAATCACTGCTGTTGATAAAAGCATCCAGCGCAGCCCACTGCTGAGCAGGGGTCCAAATGATATTTCCACCGCTATCGGTAATATCTACAAGATTGATCTCTCCGGCGAAGCGTGGAACATAGATCAGGGCATTGTCCCTGGAGTCATCATTCAGAAGGTCTCTTCCCTCCTGGTAGATAAAACTATAGGGTTGTCCCTCCAGGGCTTCATAAAATAAGCCAAGCGTAGTTCTGCCTCCAAATTCACCTCCGTAATCAATAGCATAGGAAACATTAGCTGTTACCCTGTTACCAAGTGAGAAATCGGACTCCGTAACCGGTAAATTATAGTTCTTACCGTTCACCGTCTCCTGGTTCCTCCACTGCGAACTGTTTTGTGAAGAAGTCCCGTCAAAGACCTTATTGGATTTTCCATAGGTATAGGCAACCTGACCTGAGAATCCATTATCATAGGGCTTTCTCAATGAAAGTGTAAAGTTGGTTGCGTCTCCTTTATTAGTATTCGATCCGAGGATAATACGTCCATAGGTATCGTCAACCTCATCTCTCCTGTCATAGTAGAGCCGGTTATCCGCACCGTCGAGTGCTCCTACTGCACTTTTCAGATTCAGGTTTTCGTAGTAGACATCCTGGATCACATCTGTGTAGAGGAAATCGGCTGTAGCGATCAGATTCCACCACGGCAATCTTTGATCTATCCCAATGTTGAATTTAGTAACCTGGGGTAATTTGAAATCTTTTGCAAAAATATCGATGTTACCACCCACACCTCCTGTACCCGGAAGCGGATCTTTAAACTGGTTATTGATATCCGGCTCAAATGGTTGTCCAAACTCGAACATAAAGCCACCTGTAATACCATTGTTGTTATAAGTAGCACCCGGCCATACCAGCGGTACACGAGAAGTGAAGATACCAACCCCACCGCGTACTTGGGTTTCGCCTGTACCATTCACATCCCAGTTGAATCCAAATCTGGGGGCCCAGTGGATCTGTGCATCAATGGCCTGTCCTACCCTGGCACCCTGAAGGTCTTTCCCTTCGGCCCGCAATAAAGGAATCGTACGGCTGTTAAAGTCATCATTTACAGATCCGTCTTCCCAGAATGGGATATCGATCCTCAAACCAAAAGTACCCTTTACGTTATCGGTGATCTGCCACTCATCCTGCACGTAAAAGCCTGCCTGAAAGAGGCTGAAATCAGCTGAGCCATCAGATTCGTCTCCTACGGCGGTACTCCCAACCAGGGAATAACCGTGCTGGTATACGTCTGCGTCTTGCATAGTCAGGAATTGATTCAAACCGGTTGAAGTCAATGCACCGGTACCGTCGAACTGATCTTCAAAAGTATAGTCGCCGTAGTTAAAGGCAAAAAACAAGTTTTTGGTTTTGGAATATTCCAGGTTAGTCCCCACTGTAACAGCATGCGCCCCGGAATAGATTTCAAAATTATTGGTCAGTACAAAAATATCCTGGTTTAGCAGGTTAGCTGTAGAAAAAGGCTCCGCCCCAAATTCAATATCCCCTGCATCATCCTGAATACCTACAGTTGGGAAGGGGTCTCCGGAAGGATCCCTGTCGTCCCGCACACTTGTATAGCTCAGGATGAGGTTATTTGAGTATTTGTTTCCAAAGCGCGAATTTAGTTCCAGAGCTGAGGAGTTGCTGGTCGATTCAAAAAACTCAGAACCGTTAATAAAGCCAATGAAGGTATTATTCGAAGCCCTGGCTTCCAAGTTCTCTGCTTTTACATAACCATGCCTGAAAGACAGTTTATGATCTTCGTTGATGTTCCAGTCGACCTTAACAGTAAACTTGTCGCTCTCCAGTGTGCGAACACTCTGATCGAATGATCCGGGATTAAATCCATAGGTATTCTGAAGGAAGGTTGAAAGGCCGTTCAGATCAGATTCACTGGATCTCCCGGTATAATTTGAAAAATTAAAGGGTTGTGGTATTTCATCATCCTGTCGCTCATAGTTAAAGAAGAAAAATACCTTATCCTTGACAATAGGACCACCGATTCGCAAACCATATGTTCTGGCGCTAAAATCTTCCAGTTTCTCACGGTCTTCTCCTGGGCCGACTAAACCGGGGGGAGTTTTTCCCGCCAGTCCCTGATTCCTTACAAAATAGTACGCCGAACCGTCGAAGCTGTTAGACCCGGAACGGGTGACCGCGTTGATCGATCCGCCTGCGAAACCTGATTGCCTTACATCGAAAGGAGCAAGGTTTACCTGGAAGGTTTCGATCGCGTCAACAGAGAATGGATTCACTCCGGTTTGCCCTCCATTTGTACCGGAACCGGCAAGACCGAAAACATCGTTATTTACCGCGCCATCAATATAGATAGCGTTGTAGCGGTTATTTTGGCCTGCGAGTGAAATAGAAAATCCGTCGTTCCCCTCGGTAAGCTGTGCCTGGGGTGTGATTCTTACAAAATCGGCAATTGACCTGGAAGCTGCAGGTAGTGTTTGGATATCTCTTTGCGAGACATTGGTGTTGGCCCCGGTTTTATTGGATCCAAATACCCCTGATCCCTGGGCAGTAAGTACTACTTCACCAAGCTCTGTGACTGATTCTGACAGACTGGAGTTAATCCGGCTGGTCTGACCCAAACTTAAGTAGACACCTTCTCGTGCGTCTTCTGCAAATCCTGTATAAGAAATAGTAATCCTATATGGCCCCCCGGTTCTCATACCCGAGATGCGGTAGAAACCATTAAAATCTGATACAGCTCCATAAGTAGTATTAGATGAAACATGCACTGCTACAACAGTTGCCCCAATTAGCGGCTCTCCGTTGTTGTCTGTTAC
>JBPCUI010000070.1:0-3647 GCA_051011235.1 Flavobacteriaceae bacterium | reverse complement strand
TATTAAATTCAGGCGAACCGGGCATTTGGAATTATTGACCCTGGGGGGAATTATTTTAATTTTCGTTCTAATTAGCTTTGCACAGTTTAAGCTTCCTCATTATCTGAATATCACGATTCCGTTATTCGCCGTTCTCAGTGCATCATACCTTTACGGCTTATACAAGGCGGGCGATTCCAAAATTTGGAAATTTCTACTCGGATCGCAGATATTTATTGCAATACTTGTGATCCTTTTATCCCTGCTGCTAAGCTTATGGGCGTTTCAGATTAAGCCGGTTGCCGGTTATGTCTTACTAAGCCTGGGAATCTTAGTACTAATCTTTTATTGTTTTAAAAAGGAGGATGTTTTCAGTCGCATTGTGACGATATCGACCTGCTCTGCCATTGTTATTAATTCCGTGATGAATCTTCATTTCTACCCCTCCCTTTTAGAATACCAGGCCGGATCTACCATGGCGAAGATTGTTCGGGCAGAAGAAATACCGGCAACCTCAATCTATAAATTAACCGGGGGGCACACCTGGAGTCTTGACTTCTACAATAGGGAACCTGTAAAAAAAATAGAGATCCAGGATTTACCACAGCACCAGGATATTTGGCTTTATCTGACCGATAAGGAATTAGCCGCTGTCCGGGAGCGCGGTTATGATTGGGACCAACAGTTCACCGTAGATCAATTCCGGATCACGAGATTGCAGGCACGCTTTCTGAATCCGGATACAAGAAGTCAGGTGCTCAATAAAATGCATCTGATTCATTTGTATTGATTAGCTACCCGGCACGCTCCGTGCTATTGTCTGTTAATTGTAATTCAGGTTTTCTAAAATGAAAATAAATACCGGCCAGTGATACCAGGGCGGTAATAAAGAAAAAGAGCACACTGATACTAACCGAACTGTTTTGCTCCAGTCCAAACCAGAGCGCGCCGTAAAAAAATACCACCTCTCGACTTCCTATTCCACCGATGGTCAATGGCAGTACAGCCACCACTGAAGAAATAAGAAAAATAAAGATATATTCAAGGTTGTTATCCTTCAGATCAAAACTGAATAATATGAAAAGTACACAGAGCATTTGACATAACTGAACCAGGGCCGAATAACCCAGTGACTTCCAGAATACGGGAAAGACATAATTAAAATATCTTTTGTTCAGGCCCCAAAATACTATGAGCGCGACTGCGATGCAAATTCCAAATAACCATTTAAACGGAGATAGTTGTTCTACCTCAATGATCATACCCAAAACACAGGCATAGCACACCAGCAATAACATACCGCTAAGTCGATCTAAGAGGAGAACGGCAATCACTCGTTTAGTGCTGACTTCATATTTTTTTTTGATCACGTACCCCTTGTAGGCATCACCACCAATGCCACCCGGGAGGAATAGATTGTAGAACATTCCCAAAAGGTAAAGCCTGGCATTGCTCCACTGAGTAAGCCTTATGGAAAGTTGATGGAAATAAAGGTTAATCCTTAAAGCTGCAAAACACTTGGATAGTATAAAAAGTATCAGGGCGATTACTAAGGGGCCAATATGAGCTCTTTTAAGCACCTCCCAAACATCCCGAAATTGAATCCTGGTAAATACAAAATAGATCAGCAGGAAGCTAAAAATGATTTTAAGCAGTGTAACTAGTTTTTTACGCTGCTTTTCCACCTATACTGATATTTTTTATTCTGTAAGGTCTTTTGTTCTGCGATTCGTAATACGTACGGATCAATAACTCCATAACAATTCCAATCGTAAAAAGCTGGATCCCTGCCAGGATGAACATCATACCGAAAATGAGTAAGGGCCTGTTTCCAATATCTTCACCAAATCCCCATTTTATGGCGAACAGATAAATATTGATCAGGATACCAAGCACAACTAATAAAACACCCAGTATGCCAAACAGGTGGATAGGTCGCTGGAAATATTTGCGGATAAATAGCAGAAGCATCATATCGGCTACCACCTTGAAGACCCTTTCCAAACCGTATTTTGATGTGCCTGCATGTCTGGCGTGATGCTTCACGGGCACTTGCTTAATTTGAGCCCCTTCCAAATGAGCCAGCAATGTAATGAACCGGTGCATTTCGCCATAGAGATTCAATTCCTTGGCGATGTCTTTTGTAAAAACTTTTAAGGCGCACCCATTGTCCTTAATATCGAGCTTGGTAACCCTTCGGACCATGAAATTGGCAATTTTTGACGGTATCTTTTTGATGAGCGAATCTTTTCTCTTCTGTCTTATACCAGTGACCACATCGAACTCTCCCTGTATGACAGGTATCAGCATTTGTGGAATATCGCTAGGATCGTTTTGCAGATCGCCGTCCATTGTGATAATGTAATCACCTTCGGCATAATCAATGCCGGCAGCAAGGGCTAAACTCTGACCGTAATTTTTCTTGAGTGAAATAAGATGAACCTTATCATCGGCTAATTCTTGAATTACCTTTCTGGTCCGATCGGTGGAAAAGTCGTCCACATAGATGATCTGGTAGTTAAATTCCCCGAGACTCTCATGAATTTTTTCTGTGAGCAGCGCCACATTGTCTTCCTCATTGTAAAGTGGTACAACAACAGAAAGGAGGGCTTGGGTGAGAAGATTCATTCAAGAATTTTAAGCTTGGAGCAAATTTATGCTTTTTATTTAAGTTGTTGCCGATACTCTAAAAGCAGTTCTTCTGCCGCCCTGAATGGCGAAACTCTGTTCGATTCCACTTGTTGGATCAGCCTGTCAAGTCGGTTGCTCATTTGCGAATCTTTGTAGAAACTCCGAGTAAGAAGGTTTTCTACTGTTTGAAGAAACCAATATTTGTTTTGTGCCTGGCGGTTGGTAATAAAAGTACCGTTCTCTTTGGTCAAAACCATATATGAATCTATGATCTCCCAAATCTCTTCGATTCCCTGGTTCTCGATAGCCGAACAAGTGAGTACTTTAGGAATCCAGCTATTTTCTTTGGGTGGATAGAGATGCAAGGCTCTTTCGAAATCGGTTTTGGCCCGAAGCGCCCTTTTTAAATTGGCGCCTTCCGCCTTGTTAATTACCACGGCATCCGCCATTTCCATTATTCCCCTTTTAATACCCTGGAGTTCATCGCCGGCTCCGGCAAGTTTTAGAAGGAGAAAAAAATCGACCATGCTGTGCACTGCTGTTTCACTCTGGCCAACACCTACAGTTTCGATGAGTATGATGTCAAAGCCGGCAGCTTCACAAAGTATTATGCTCTCCCTGGTTTTTCTGGCTACACCCCCAAGTGAATCGCCTGAAGGAGAAGGCCTGATAAACGCATTTGGATCGTTTGCCAGTGTTGGCATTCTTGTTTTATCGCCCAGGATACTGCCTTTGCTTACAGTGCTGCTGGGGTCTACTGCCAGAACGGCTACCTTTTTACCTCGATCGGTGATGGCTGTACCAAAGCTCTCAATAAAAGTGCTCTTGCCCACACCAGGCACTCCGGTAATACCAATACGGATGCTCTGAGACTGCTTGGAGAGGCAGTTTTCGATAATCTCATATGACCTTTGTTGATGGTCCGGATGGGTGCTCTCAACCAGCGTAATAGCACGGGCCAATACGGTAGTATCGCCGTTTAGGATACCTTTGGTCAGCTCTTCAATGGAAAGAATCTTCTTTCGATTCGAACGGAC